>NZ_JBHRSA010000027.1:0-34404 GCF_042643145.1 Virgibacillus xinjiangensis | reverse complement strand
GTGTGGGTTTTCACGAGGAGGCTCGGGCGTTCGTCCGCGGAAAGGGAATGGTCTGTGCTCCTGGAGGTAAGAAAAAAAGCTTGTAGAAAAACACGAGGTTTCTCTACAAGCTGAGGGCTTAGAGAATGTTCTCTAAGCCCTTTTTCGTGTATTTAAACTGCTGTATACATTTCGCTGATTTTCTTCTGTAGTTGATCGTCTTGAACATATTCGTCATAGGACATTTCTTTGTCGACAATGCCGGATGGAGTGATCTCGATCAGGCGGTTGGCGATCGTGTTGACGAATTGATGGTCATGGGAAGTGAACAGGATGGACCCTTTGAACTTCGCCAAGCCATTGTTCAATGACTGGATTGATTCCAGATCCAAATGGTTTGTCGGTTCATCCAGCAACAGCACATTGGCATTGGAGAGCATCATCTTCGACAACATGCAGCGTACTTTTTCCCCACCGGACAGGACATTCGGCTTCTTGAGTGCTTCTTCGCCGGAGAAGAGCATTCTTCCAAGGAATCCGCGAAGGAAGGTTTCTGTTTCATCTTCTGGAGAATACTGGCGCAGCCATTCCACCAATGTCGGCTCATTGCCTTCAAAATACTCTGCGTTGTCCTTAGGGAAATAAGATTGGGAAGTGGTCACACCCCACTTATAGCTACCGGCATCCGGCTCCATTTCGCCCATCAGAATTTTGAACAAGGTAGTTTTGGCAATATCGTTTTTACCGATGAATGCTACTTTATCGTCCTTGTTGAGTGTAAAGCTGACATTATCCAGGACTTTTTTGCCGTTAATGGATTTGGTCAGGCCTTCGACACGCAGAAGGTCATTACCGATCTCGCGTTCTGGACTGAAGGCAATATATGGGTATTTCCGGGATGATGGTTTGATGTCATCCAGTGTGATATTGTCGAGCATCTTCTTCCGGGACGTAGCCTGTTTGGATTTAGAAGCATTGGCACTGAATCTGGCAATGAAATTCTGCAGCTCTTTCATCTTCTCTTCTTTTTTCTTATTTGCTTCCTGTGCCATCTTTTTGGCGAGCTGGCTGGATTCATACCAAAAATCATAGTTCCCGATGTAAATTTCAATCTTGCCATAGTCAACATCCGCTATATGGGTGCATACCTTATTTAAAAAGTGTCTGTCATGGGAAACGACGATGACGGTGTTTTCAAAATTGATCAGAAACTCTTCCAACCATTGAATTGCTTTGATGTCCAGACCGTTTGTCGGCTCATCAAGCAGCAAGATATCCGGATTACCGAACAGGGCCTGTGCCAACAGGACTTTCACCTTCTGGGACTCTGACAGTTCACCCATCTGTTTGGTGTGGAGGTCTTCGCTCACTCCGAGACCTGACAGCAAAACAGCGGCATCTGATTCAGCTTCCCAACCGTTCATTTCCGCAAATTCCCCTTCTAATTCAGCAGCACGGATGCCGTCTTCTTCAGAGAAATCGGCTTTCATATAGATGGCGTCTTTCTCTTGTTTGACCGCATAGAGCTTTTCATGGCCCATGAGTACCGTTTCCAGTACGGCATTTTCTTCATAGGCATAGTGATCCTGCTTCAACATAGCAAGGCGCTCGCCGGGTGACATGGATACATGCCCGGATTGCGGCTCCACTTCACCGGAAAGGACCTTTAAAAACGTGGATTTCCCGGCACCATTTGCCCCGATGAGGCCATAGCAGTTACCTGGGGTGAACTTTATATTGACGTCTTCAAATAGTTTCTTGTCGCCATAACGCAAGCTTACGTCCTGTACATTGATCATATAATATAATTTCCTCCTTATTAGAAAAAACTTGGCATCCGCCAAGCTTCGTGCACAATACTTGGATATAAAAAACGTACCTATGTTGCAGTTCATCTATATTATTCGTGATTGTTTAATTATGATAAAAGGCATCACCGTAAGCTTACGGTATTTAAGGTGTTTAGTCAATATGGCGGGGCCTGTTGGGAAGAAAATTTTGTGGGAAACGGAGGATATCCTGTGTGTTGGAAAGGATAACTGGGGGGATAAGATGACGGAATTCCGCTACTGGCGGGAGGGGGAGTATGCATGGGGGAGAAAATGATTTATTTTTTGTTTACAGATACGGGAACGTGGCTCAATCGATTGATCAACTATTATACAAAAACTACCTTGAACCATGTATCCATTGCAGTGGATCCAGGGTTGAAGGAAGTTTATAGTTTCGGCAGAAAACAGCCGGATAACCCTTTCCGGGCGGGATTCGTAAGGGAGGATGTCGGCAATCATCTGCTCAAACAGGCAGATTGTGCTCTTTATGCCTATCCTATGACAGAGAGTGAGTACGAACGAATCATGGAGGAATTATCCATCTTCATAACGAATGAAGACAGCTATAAATATAACTTTCTCGGACTTTTTGGAGTGGTGCTGCGAGTGGAATGGAAACGACCGCATGCCTTTTTCTGTTCACAATTCGTGGCAACATTGTTGAATGGCCTGGAAAGGGTTTGTCTGGAGAAGCCTGCTTGTTTTACAACGCCGGCGGATATCCGCAAGCTGCAGGGGATGAAGCTGATCTATCACGGTAAGCTTGATGACTATCAGACCCAAGTGGAAAAGACCTGTCATAAACTTGTAGCGGAGCAAACGACGGTAAAGCAATCATTGTTTTTTTCCCTATCGGAAAAGGTGAAGGGTTTTGTCTGCCGATGAACGAAGAAAGAGCCGGTCCAATAGGAAACGGCTCTTTCTCCCGTCGTCTTTACGGCTCCATCATATCGATACCCAGCGAGCGGTAAGGGACATGGAGCTTAAAGGATAAATGATTTGCTTCCAGGTCGATATGTTCCACTTCGACTTGGAAGTTGCTTCGTAGGTTCATTTCTGTCACGGCTATATAGATTTCCTCTTGCTTCGGTCTCACGGTCACCCAACTTGGCATTGGCAGGTGGTCGTCCATATACCCCATAATCCGTTGATTTGGAAGTTCCAGCAGTCCCAGTGATATGGAGGTCAGTTTAAGGACCAAGTCGCCATTGTCCTGCACGATCGGTTCAAAGTGCACAGATAGGGGGACCGTGGTAGAGAAAACTGGGAGTTCCCCAATCAAGTGGACATCTTCTTCCAAAGAAATATGGTATTGATGCCTGGACCCCTTCAATGCCTGGTCCAGGTAACCATTGACCAGCTCATTCAGGTTTTGTTTAGTGGTACGGATGGTGAACTCGGAGCTCTCCACCGCGGGCCGTTCCTGACTGGGACGCGGCGGTCCCTCTGCCGCCGGCCAAAAGACCAGAGATATGATGACTAGCACCACCAGGACATTGAACAGTAACAGCCCATAAAACAACTTCTTGTACCTCCCCTTATTCACGTTCCTCTCTCCTCTTGAGGCCATGGCGTTCATTCCTCTTCTTCATTCGTAATATATTCCAGTACCCGCTTGGCAATTCGCTGGTAGCCAAGATCATTCGGATGGAAGTTATCATCGGCGAACAGGTGGACGTCAGCATCCTTGAATAGGTCGGCAATCGGGATGAATACCCCGCCTTCCTCTTCCACAATCTCCTGTCCGCTGGTATTCCAGTTTTGTACAATCATGTCCAGTTCTTTTACATTCTGGAAATAGGCTTCAAATGGATTATAGAAACCGATTAAAAATATTTCGGAATCCGGATTGGTTTCCTTGACGGTTTCAATGATGTCTTCCAGCCTGTGTTCATAGCTCCTGAGTTCTTGATTGAAGGTCTCCATTTGAAGATTGGTGAAATTCTCTTTGGCGACTTTCATAATATCGTTGGCTCCTATGGTGATCAGAACGATGTCGGATTTGGCAATGGACTTGGTGATTTCCGGCTTTTCCAGCCGCTTCAATAACTGGTCGGAACGATTTCCCCTCTTCCCATAATTGTCAAAAGCCACCAATGGAATCCGGTTATTGACGGCGCGATCCAATATGCCGACATATCCTCCCTCTTCCTGAGATGCTCCCACACCTTGTGTGAGGGAATCGCCTACAGCCGTGATATGCCTGCTGCGAGGGGAAAGAGAGTGTATGGCCCTTTGGATCTCTTCCTTGACCCTGATGGAAAGCTGGTCTTGTTCGGGACTTGGCCGGCCCTCTTCTACTGCTTCTTCTTCAACTGGTTCTGCTTCCTCCTCCATAGCAGGGTGCTCTTCGGGTTGTTCTTCAGGAGGCGGAGACTCCTCTTCCTCAGGGATTTGGATTTCTACATTTTCAAAGGGGGACTTCTGAGAAGCCACGACCCATGACACGACAGCTGCCATTAAAAGTATTGCAATTATGGTATAAACCATCGACTTTCTCCTCAACATAACCACACCTATGCTCGTGCAAAATATATCTTTCTATTATTATAATACAAGTATAAAGCAAAACCTATGCGATTTAAGTAAATAAAAAAACGCCTTACAGGAAGGCGGATGTCATGGGTTACCTTGTATTTTTTCCCGGATCCATGGAATTTAAACATGAATGGGAAGTGTCAAAGACTGAAGAAACGCATGAAAAAGCAGGGGATGGACCGCTGTAGCGGCTGATTCCCCTGCTGATTCGGCATGGCAAAAAACTCTTTCCGCTGCCTTCATTTCCTATTTAAACGTTCACAGATTCTCGTGAAGAACGGTTATTCCTCAGCTGTACGGCCTCTTCATATGCATTTTTATTCGTTACGACCGTGATCCCGGAAGCTTCGGCATTTTCCAGTGTACCAGCAGCATCCACCGGATTTTCGACCCATAGAACTTTTCCTTGTGTATGGATGAGCTGTTCGATGACGGCCTGAGGAAGTTGGTCTCCACCAGCCAGAATGGCATCGACCGCTTCGAGATCCTCCGATAGGTCAGTTTTGTCGTTGATCTTTCTCACATCAAAGCCCAACTGTTCCAGCTTACTGCCGGATGATGTGTCATCCGTGGCAGCAATCACTTTCTTGCGTACCCCTTCACCGCTCCGGTCGAAAGGAGAAGAAAGAAGCCACTGTACGGCATCTTGTTCTTTAGGCTCATATCCTCCTGTTTCTCCAGTTGCTTTGGCAATAGCCTGGTCCAGGTCTGCCAGAATGTCCTGTGGCGATTCGATGCCTACGGAGAGGCGTACCAGTTCTTCTTTCACTCCACTTTTCTGAAGGTCCTCCGCTTTCAGCTGCTGGTGGGTAGTGGAAGCAGGGTGGATGATGAGTGATTTGGCATCCCCTACATTGGCCACATGGGACCATAAGTTGACATTGTCAATGAGAGTCCTTCCTGCCTCACGCCCACCTTGGATACCAAAGGTGATCACCGACCCATAGCCGAACGCAAAGTACTTTTTGGCAAGCTCATGTGATGGGTGGCTGTCCAGCCCCGGGAAGCTGACCCATTCTACTGCTGGGTGCTTCTCCAAGTAGGAGGCAACTTTTTCTGCATTTTTAGCGTGTCGCTCTACGCGCAGATGCAATGTTTCCAAGCCTTGCAGAAGGAGGAAAGCATTCTGTGGGCTTAACGATGCGCCGATATCCCTCAAAAGCTGGACACGGAGTTTGGTGATGAATGCTGCAGGGCCCAGGTCCTTATATTGCAAGCCGGCATAGCTTTCGTCAGGTTCGGTGAAACCAGGGAACCGTTCATTGTCCCAGTTGAACCGTCCGCCGTCGACTACCACACCGCCGATGGTCGTTCCATGGCCGCCAATCCACTTCGTTGCCGAGTGGACGACAATGTCGGCGCCCCATGTCAGCGGCTTGGCGACGTAAGGGGTGGCAAATGTATTATCAATGATCAGTGGAATCTGGTATTCATGGGCAATTTCTGCTACCTTCTCCACATCAAAGACGTACAGGCTCGGATTCGTAATGATTTCTCCAAAGACAGCTTTCGTCTTGTCTGTGATGGCTGCACGAATTGCCTCTGGGTCAGTTCCATCTACGAATTTCACATCAATCCCATAGCGTGGAAGGGTGTTCGCAAACAGGTTGTATGTACCGCCGTAAAGATTGCTGTCGGCAACAATCTCATCCCCTGAACTGGCGATGTTGAGAATGGATAGGGTGATGGCGGCCATGCCGGATGAGGTTGCCACCGCACCGACGCCATCCTCGAGCTGGGCCATCCGCTGTTCGAAGGCATCGACGGTAGGGTTCATGATCCGGCTGTAGATATTGCCGGGCTCAGCCAAGCCGAAGAGATTCTGGGCATGTTCGGTATCACGGAAAACATAGGAAGTAGTCTGATAGATTGGCACTGCACGGGATCCGGTGGTCGGATCTGGCTGCTGTCCTCCGTGAAGCAAAACAGTTTCGGGGTTGAACGATTGAAATTGAGACATGGGTAATTCCTCCTTGGTTTTTTGATGAGATATTTCACACCGCTCCTGGAGATGGGGAAGGGATATAAAAAAGCCCTCTTCCTAAGAAGAGGGATTGGTTATCAACCGTCCTCCTCTTATCTTCCAGATCGATCGGGTATGGATCTGTAGGATGTAGCACCTTTAATAGCGAGTGTCTCTCGCTCGTGGTTGCCGGGTTTCACAGGGCCTATTCCCTCCACCGCTCTTGATAAGAGATTAATCTTTACTAAATTACTAAACATTATAGGCTTTTGTGCCTGTAACTGTCAATAGATTTAGAAAATTTGACGTATGGGAGGAGTGCATGGAATATCGGCGAGAGGAGTGCGGGAATCGGCAGGAGGAGTGTGAAATCCGCGGGAGAGTGGGGGGGATCAGCAGAAGGAGCGAGATATCCGCTGTAGAGTGAGGGGATCAGCAGGAGGAGCGAGATATCGGCGGGAGAGTGAGGGAATCAGCAGGAGGCACGGGTTATCCGCGGGAGAGCGAGGGAATCGGCAGGAGGAGCGAGATATCGGCGGGAGAGTGAGGGAATCGGCAGGAGGAGCGAGATATCGGCGGAAGAGTGAGGGAATCAGCAGGAGGAGCGAGATATCCGCTGGAGAACGAGGGAATCGACAGGAGGAGCGGGATATCGGCGGGAGAGCGAGGGAATCGGCAGGAGGAGCGAGATATCGGCGGAAGAGCGAGAGAATCGGCAGGAGGCAGTCAGTTTGCCTGCTCTCCTGCCGAGGTCTTTTTCAAGGACTTTTGGGTCTGGATGCTTCTTCTATAGGTGGAAGCCATATAAATGATCAGTGCCGTCCAGATCAGGACAAAGGCTACGAGATGTGCCTGGGTAAATGGTTCCTGATAGAGGAAAACTCCCAACAACAGCATGATGGTCGGTGCGATGTACTGTAGAAATCCTACCATGGCCAGCGGAATTTGTTTGGCTCCGCTGGCGAACATCAGCAATGGGATGGCAGTAGCGGCGCCACTGCCGGCCAAGATCAGGTTAGTTGTGGACAGTGGTGCTGCCCATGTGAACGAATTGGCCGGAATGGCAGATAGATAGATCAGAGCGATGGGGGTGACCATTAGCGTTTCAATGGTCAGGCCGGTCATCGTGCTGACCTGAACTATTTTCTTCAATAGCCCATAAAAGGCAAAGGAGAAAGCGAGAATCAGGGAGACCCATGGAAAGACACCATAGCTGATGGTTAGATAGACTACTCCACATGCTGCGAGAATGAAAGAAACAATCTGGCTGCCGTTGAATCTCTCTTTCAAAACGATGGCGCCAAGCAAAATGCTGACGAGCGGGTTGATATAATAACCGAGACTAGCCTGGATCACATGGTCACTGTTCACGGCCCAGATAAACGTCAGCCAGTTGAGGCTGATGAGAATGGAGGCAAGAGCAATTCCCCAGAATCTCCGTTTGTTTCGGATGACTTCCTTTGTCTCGTGAAGAATGGCCTGCTGTTTTCCTGTTAGTAAAATAATGACAACCATGAAGGCGAAGGCCCAGATGATGCGGTGGGCAAGTACCTGGCCGGCAGGCACGTGATCCGCCAACTTCCAGTACATGGGCAGGAATCCCCATAGAAAATAAGCTCCCAAGGCGTACAGGATGCCGATTGTTGCCTGATTATCTTTCATGATATGTTTTCTCCTTTCTATAATAAGTCCCAACCCAGTACGAGGGGGTTAGTATTCGAAATCAAATGGCGTGCAAATAAGACAAGTTTAGGAGGAAACGTAGAGAAAAGCAATACTAAGCCTAAAAGAATATCTGGAAAACGCTTTCAAAATCCATTTGCCCATCATAGAATGGAAGTAAGCAAGCTTTTCCACTATGAGCCAGGAGGTTTGATGATGGGAGATAAAACGAACAGGTTCGAGACGGAAGTGGTTCATAAAGGGTATGATTCCAAGAAAATGCTCGGCAGTTTGGCGGTTCCCCTGTTCCAGACATCCACTTATACGTTCGATACATCGGAGCAGGGGGAGAGGCGTTTTTCGGGTGAGGAAGAAGGATATGTATATTCGCGGCTTGGCAACCCCACGGTAACTGTGCTGGAGGAGAGGATTGCCGCACTTGAAAAAGCGGAACGGGGACTGGCCTTCTCCTCAGGGATGGCAGCGGTCTCTGCCGTGTTGGTATCACTCACGAAAACAGGAGATCATATACTTTGTTCCCAGGGACTTTATGGCTGCACATTCGGCCTGCTGACCATGCTGAAGGAAAAATACAAGATACAGCATGATTTTTCCGCAATGGAAAGCAAGGAACAGATTCGCTCGCAGATCCGTCCGGAGACAGTGGCGGTGTATGTGGAAACACCGATCAACCCGACGATGAAACTGATCGATTTACAGATGGTTGCGGAGGTGGCGGGCGAGTATGACATCCCTGTGATTGTTGATAATACCTTTTCCTCCCCCTATCTGCAGCGTCCATTGGAACTTGGCTGTGATGTAGTGGTCCATAGTGCGACAAAATATATCGGCGGTCATGGTGATGTGATTGCGGGGCTTGTTGCAGGGAAAAAAGAGTTCCTCGATCATATGGCAATGACGACACAGAAGGATATGGGTGGTATATTGTCCCCATTTGACGCATGGCTGCTGCTCCGTGGGTTGAAAACACTCCCGATTCGGCTGGACCGTCATTGTGACAATGCGGAGAAAGTGTTCGCTTCGCTCAAACATCATCCCAAGATCAGGCATATCTATTATCCGGGAGATGAGAGCCATCCGTATCACCGGATCAAAGAAAAGCAGATGAAACGTGGCGGTGGGCTCATTTCCTTCGAGATTGAAGGAACCAAGGAGGATGCACAGCAACTGCTCAATCATCTTGAGTTCATCCAGATTGCTGTCAGTCTAGGTGATGCAGAGACATTGATCCAGCATCCGGCAACCATGACACATGCAGTGGTACCGGAAGCATCCCGGAAAGAGATGGGGATCAGTGATCAGCTGCTCCGTCTGTCTGTCGGTTTGGAACATTGGGAGGACATATGGGAGGATCTAGAACAAGCGCTGAACCAGCTCTGATTATCTCTATAAAATAGATGATGCCTGACCAGATAGCTGGCCAGGCATTTCTCTGTCACTCTTTCGGACGACGGACGGTGAACGGCCGCATCATGTCATAATCCTCATGCTCGAGAATATGGCAATGCCATACATAATCACCGGTAAACGGTTCAAACTTGGCAATAACACGGGTGATCTGTCCGGAAGGTGCCGATATCGTATCCTTCCACCCGAGCTCATTCTGTTCTGGAGCAACAGGCGGACCTGTAAACAATAGCCGGCCATCCTCATTGTATAATTCAAGGTCGAAAGGTTGTCGGTCAATCACCTGGAACTGGACGAGGTGGATATGGATAGGATGCGGAAAATTGGTCAAGTTTCTGATTGCCCATATTTCTGTATCACCTAGACCAGGTTTTTCCGTGATCGGGTCATCCCACATCCGGCCGTCCAGCAGAAGCAATGGCCGACCGTATTCATCTTCAGAACCGGACAGTGACAGATTTCGGATAGTCCGTATATTATTTTTCCTCAAAGAAGGGATGGTGGAAAGGTAAGCTGGAATCCTGCTGTCATCTTTTCCGGAAAGCGGAAGATTCACCCTCCATTCCATGACCTCGTCGGTTTCATCCTCCGGGGCGGCATCCGGACCCAGGTCATTTTTTAGAACAATCCGGCTATCCTTATGCTTGCTAAAATCAATAATGACATCCATCCGTTCAGCGGGAGCGATGGCCAGTTCTTCCTGTTTGATGGTCTTGCTCAGCAGGCCGCCATCTGAACCGATTTGATAGATCGGCTGTCCTGAATCTAGAGAGAGGCGGTAGGTGCGTGTATTGGATGCGTTCAGAATGCGGAAGCGGTATTTCCGCGGTTCCACCTCCTGGTAGGGCCAAACCTTGCCGTTCACAAGAATAGTGTCACCGTTGAAGGCTGGTACTATAGAGGGGTTCGGCAGATTCTCTCCTGCGTCATCCGGCTGTGTCGGGTAGGAAAGGGACCCGTCTTCCTCAAAAGAGCGGTCCGTGATCACCAATGGGACTTCATACTTCCCTGTTGGCAGATCCATTGCTTTTTCTCTCTTGCCTCTGATCAAGTACATGCCGACCAGGCCGGCATACACATTCAGTCTAGTGATTCCCATGGCGTGGTCATGATACCAAAGGGTCGTGGCCCGCTGGATATTCGGGTATTCATAGACCTCCTTTTCAAAAGCAGGTCCCACCTGACGAAAATCCCGAGTAAACCATGCCTCTGGATAGCCGTCACTTTCAGGTTCTGTGACACTGCCATGTAGGTGGGTGACTGTCCGGACTTCCGGTTGATGGGCTACGTTATGGATGGAGCGGTCGATGGGGAGAATGTGACGGTCGGGAAGTTTGTTCATCCACTTCACCTGGATATTTTCGCCTTCCTCCGCTTCAATGGTAGGCCCTGGGAAACTTCCATTATAGCCCCATAATCTGGTTGGCCGCAGATCCCGGTGCAATTTTTGGCGGACTTCCTTTAACTCTACTTCATAATACGTGCTTTTTTCGTCTTTCCTTCTGGGCTTTAATGTATCCATGATGGGCAAACGGTCCACAAACTTCTGAAGCCGCATGTAATCATCTCCTGCATAGTAGGCTGTAGTACAGTAGATGTCAGGACTGCTGAAGAAGGAAGGGCGTTTGGCCCAGTTATCTCGAAATAAAATTGGATGCTTTCTGTTGACCTGGAGTGGTTTTTTCATGCAGGCCATTAATCGTTAAATGAATAGATGGATGCTTATAGGGTTCAACTGCTACCGCTGCGACAAAATACTTCGCTTTCCGTGGGCACGGCTTCAGTCTCCTCAGAAGAAAAGCACTTCTTCCGGGGCCTTCAGACTCGTGCTGTTCCCACAGGAGTCTGCGTATTTTGTCTTCGCTTGGTGTAGTTTTCCGGTTTTTGAGTGGCTATGAATTCTGAAAAACTTAATGGAGTATCTCACAAAAAATTGTAGACGATTCATAAATGTGAGAAGCTTCGACTGTTTCAGTTCATAAAGCAACTAGCATCATTGAAATTGTAACAATTAGACCAGCGAAGGGGAGTTTCCGCAGCGGTGTGAGAAGTACAATTACGGCTTACTAAGCAGCTTTTCATACTCATTTTCCAACAGAGAGGGCGATGTTAGGAACACTCTCATTGTTTACCTCATCACTCACACATAGCAATTGGCAAGGCACTTCTCGATTCTCCCTATGTGAATGTTTTCCATAAAGGAAATGGGGGTAACGTTCCATATTCTGTTTTCCTTCATATAATGTTTCATGGTGTTTATGCTATATTATATAGATAAGGAAAAGTTAAAGAGGGAAAGATAGATGGATGAGAGAGGGGATAGACGATGGAAATCATAACGATTCTGTTAGGACTTATTATCTTTCTAAATATCGGCCTGGCTGCCTCCATCGTATTTCTGGAACGGAAAGACGCAACGTCTGCGTGGGCCTGGCTGATGGTACTGATGTTTATCCCCATTGCGGGCTTCTTTTTGTATCTTATCTTCGGAAAGCCGATTTCCAACCGACAGATCTTCTCTTGGGACACGAAGAGCAGACTGGGTGTGAAAACTGCCGTACAGGCTCAGCTTCGTTCCCTGGAAGATGGAAGCTTGGAGTTTACCCATCCCGAGATTGAAGAATACAAATCGCTCGTATACCTTCATTTACGGAATGATGATGCTATTTTCACACAGAATAATGCGGTGGATGTGTATACAGACGGGGAGAAAAAGTTCGCGGCCCTGATCCAGGATTTGGAGAGCGCAAAGGATCATATTCATCTGCAATATTATATTCTGCGTAATGACGGGCTCGGCAACCGGATTGCGGAAGTGCTGATCAAAAAAGCCAATGAAGGCGTCCAGGTTCGACTGCTCTATGATGATATGGGGTCCCGCCTATTGAAAAGGAAATACATAAAGCGTTTGAAGGCAGCCGGAGTGGAAGTGGAGTCATTTTTCCCCTCCATGTTCAATGTCAACCTGAAGATCAATTACAGAAACCACCGGAAGTTGACGATCATCGATGGGAAAGTCGGCTATATCGGTGGATTCAATATTGGTGATGAGTATCTTGGCTACGATCGCAAGTTCGGCTATTGGCGGGATACCCATCTTCGACTGACCGGTGATGCGGTACAGAATATGCAGACAAGATTCATTTTGGACTGGAACCAGGCTTCCCGCCATGACATCCTCTATGAGGATCGTTACTATAATACCTCGCCCAGCGGGGATGTGGGGGCCCAGATTGTTTCGAGTGGACCGGATTCCGATTGGGAGCAGATCAAAAATGGCTATATCAAAATGATTCTCTCCGCGAAGAAGTATATTTACATCCAAACCCCTTACTTCATTCCGGATGAAAGCCTGCGGGATGCACTTCGGATTGCGGTACTGTCCGGCGTGGATGTGAAAATCATGATTCCGAACAAGCCGGATCATCCATTTGTCTATTGGGCGACCTTATCCCATAGTGGAGACCTGTTGCAGGCAGGAGCCGATATATATATATACCAGAATGGGTTTCTCCATGCGAAGACAATTATTGTTGATGGCAACATAGCTTCTGTAGGGACGGCGAACATTGATGTGAGGAGCTTCCGGCTGAATTTCGAGGTGAATGCTTTTCTCTATGATAAAAATATCACCTCCCGTCTGCTGGAATCTTTTGAAGAGGATATCAGGCTGTCCACACAGATGACGAAGAAATTGTATGAGAAGCGGTCGTTGGGGATACGGTTCAAAGAGTCTGTATCCCGCCTGCTTTCCCCTGTACTTTAGGTAAGACCAGATTTGAATGTGGAGGAATGAATAGATGAAGAGAAAACCTTGCAGAGAATCATTTGTAGTGAAAACATCCCATGTGCTGCCGCCAGATACGAACAACTTCGGTACCTTGTTCGGTGGGAAGCTGATGGCACATATTGATGACGTGGCAGCGATTGCCGCAGTCCGGCATGCGAGAAACCCAGTGGTCACCGCTTCGACCGATTCCGTCGATTTTCTGGCGCCGGTCAACTTGGGGCATTCCATCTGTCTAGAGGCCTTCGTTACATGGACCCATCAAACGTCCATGGAAGTATTTGTGAAAGCAGTGACAGAGGATCTTCTTTCAGGGGAACGCAAAGTATGCACCACGGCATTTTTGACGTTCGTTGCAGTGGACGATGATGGCCGGCCGGTATCTGTACCGGATGTCTATCCGGAAACAGAGATGGAGAAGAAGCTTCATGCGGAAGCATCCGTCCGGGCACAACAAAGGAAAGAACGCCGAAAACAGTCCAAGCAGTTCGCTGCTGAATTTGGTACAGCATTCCCGTGGGACAGGACATAAAGAAAAGGTCTATTCCAGGAAGAGGTGAGGAATTCCCACCCTTCTGGTGCGTGCCGACCAACAGAGGTTGGCAAGGGAAGGTAAGTTTAAATTATGTACTAACATGAGAGGGGAAATAAACGTCATGGCTTTCATCGAATCGATCATCAGCACGGCCAATGATTTTCTCTGGTCGGGTGTACTGATTATCGCATTAATAGGTTTAGGTTTATATTTTACAATTCGGACAGGCTTTGTGCAGTTTCGCAACTTTCCGGACATGCTCAAGGTAGTCTTCGACAAACGGATGATCCAGGCATCGGGAAAGAAGGGGACTTCTTCCTTCCAGGCATTCGCCATCAGTGCCGCTTCCAGAGTAGGTACGGGCAACCTGGCAGGTGTCGCATCAGCGGTAGCGCTTGGAGGACCGGGCGCTGTCTTCTGGATGTGGCTGATTGCCTTGCTCGGAGCGGCTTCGGGTTTTGTGGAAAGTACGTTGGCACAGGTGTATAAGGTGCCAGAGAGGACCCAGTACCGCGGCGGACCTGCCTACTATATGGAGAAAGGTCTGAACAACCGCGTGCTTGCGGTCATCTTTGCCATTACCATTACATTCACCTATGGACTTGTCTTTAATTCTGTACAATCCAATACCATCAGCCTGGCATTTGCCGGACAGTATGATGTAGATGCTGGACTGATAGCGGCCATCTTGGTGGTACTTACAGCAGTGGTCATATTCGGCGGCCTTCGGAGCATTGCGAATGTCACCCAAATCATCATTCCGGTAGTTGCCATTCTCTATATCGGTATAGCTCTGTTAGTATTGCTGGTCAATATTACGCAAGTGCCGGAGATGATCTCCCTGATTGTTGCCAACGCATTCGGTATCAGGGAAGTGGCTGGCGGAGGTTTTGGAGCAGCCATCATGATGGGGATCAAGCGTGGCTTGTTCTCCAACGAAGCTGGGATGGGGAGTGCCCCGAATGCAGCTGCTACTGCCGAAGTGTCCCACCCGGTCAAGCAGGGGCTTATCCAGGCATTGGGTGTATTCTTTGATACCATCCTCATCTGCAGTGCCACAGCCTTCATTATTATTGCAGCGGGAGGATATGCCGGCAGTGAAGCAGATGGAATCCAGCTGACACAGAGTGCATTTAATATTCACCTCGGTGACTGGGCCGGTGGTTTTATCGCTTTTGCCATTTTCCTGTTTGCCTACAGCTCTATTTTAGGGAACTATTATTACGGGGAAAGCAATATTGCCTATGTCCGTCAATCCAGTCTTGCCCTATTCATCTATCGTATTGCCGTTCTTCTCATGGTGGTGTTCGGAGCGATAGCGACATTCGACCTCGTCTGGGCACTGGCAGATCTGACAATGGCCATCATGGCATTGATCAACCTGTATGCCATCACCCGACTGTTCCGGATTGTCAAACCGGTGTTGGAAGACTACCGCCGTCAACGGAAAGCAGGGAAGGACCCTGTTTTCTACCGAGATATTCTCGAAAACCAGGAGGGTATCGTGTACTGGGGGCGTGAACATTCCGGTGAAAAAGATATAGAATAAGGGCAAAAAAGCCGTAAAGCTCTCTAGTCACGAGCTTTCCGGCTTCTTGCTTCTTAAAAGGCATAAAAAAGAGGCTGCATGACAGCCATCCTTGTATTAGACATTTTGTTCGTCCGATTGCACTTCTTCCTGTGTAATATGAGCTTCGGCCCAATCCTGAATGTCTCTGATGACAGGTTCCAAAGCCCTTCCTTTATCAGATAGGGAATATTCGATGCGGACAGGGAACTCAGAATAGATGGTCCGTTCCACAATCCCTTCTTTTTCCAGCATCTTCAGCCGATCGGAGAGCAAACGCCCACTGATGGGAAGATCTGCCTCCATCTCGGAGAATCGCTTGGTGCCTTTCAGCAGATCGAATAAAATAAGACCGACCCAGCGAGTACTTAAGAGACCCATGGCTTTTTCAAAACGGGGACATAGGTTATCCATGATTTCACCTCACTCTATGGTATCCATACGGCTGGCATCTATACTAAACAATAGTTACTTATTATAACTGTCCTTCTATCGTAACATATTCGGCCCTCCGCGTAAACTTCCCGGTCATATCGTACTGATTCCTTTGAACTGGTGTGATAGATTATTTTGGAAATTTCCTGCTGATTGTGAAATAATGGCGATACAAAAAACTTTCTGGAGGTAGAATTATGGTAAGCCAGCAGACACAGGAGAAATATGCCCAATTGGCGCTCCGAACCGGGGTCAATTTGCAAAAAGGCCAAGCACTGATGATCAATGCGCCGATTGAGGGAGCGGACTTTACGAAAATCGTCGCCCGCAAAGCTTATGAAATGGGTGCCAAGAATGTGCATATCAACTGGGTGGATGATGAACTGACACTGTTAAAGTATGAGAATGCTCCAGACGAAGTGATTGAAGACTTTCCGGAATGGAAGGTACAAATGCATGATACTTTTGCGGAGGATGGGACAGCTGTCTTGAATATCCGTTCCACGAATCCCGATCTGTTGAAGAACATTGATCCGGAGCGGGTGGCCAAAGCCAACAAGGCTGCCGCAGAAGCGATGAAGAATTTCCGCAAATACACCATGAACGATAAGATTCCATGGTCGATCATTTCCATCCCTACTGGTGACTGGGCACAGAAAATCTTCCCCGAGAAATCGAGGGAGGATGCCATTGAAAGCCTATGGGATGCCATTGTGAAAATTGTCCGTGTCGACCAGGATGATCCGGTTGCTGCATGGGAAGCCCATAATGAAACACTAAGGACCGCCCGTGAAGTGCTGAATGAGAAAAAATATAAAAAGCTGGTCTTCAAGGCGCCAGGCACCAACTTGGAGATGGAACTTCCAGCAGGTCATATCTGGAAAGGCGGCTCTGCCCAGGCAGAAACAGGAGTGACCTTCAATCCGAACATGCCGACAGAAGAAGTGTTTTCCCTTCCGCATAAATATGGGGTGAATGGCACGGTATCCAGCACCAAGCCACTTAATTATGGGGGCAGCTTGATCGATAACTTCAGCCTGACGTTCAAGGATGGGAAAGTGGTCGATTTCAAGGCGGAGCAAGGTGAAGAAACACTCCGGCATCTGCTTGATTCCGATGAAGGGGCCAAACGTCTGGGAGAAGTGGCGCTCGTACCGGATGAATCACCTGTATCGCAGTCGGGCTTGATTTTCTATAACACTTTGTTCGATGAGAATGCCTCCTGCCACATCGCCCTTGGAAAAGCCTATCCGACCAACGTGGAAGGCGGAGCAGAAATGGACGATAACCAGTTGGACCAACATGGAGTCAATGACAGCTTGACCCATGTGGACTTCATGATCGGGTCCGACCAGCTGGATATTGACGGTGTCATGGACGATGGCACAGAAGAAGCAGTCTTCCGCAATGGAACCTGGGCACTTGATGTAAAAGGGAATTAAGCATGTCAGCGCCATGTCCTCCAGGGGGCATGGCGCTTTTCATTAGATAGATGGGGGATATCAGCGGGAGAGCTGGTATATCGCCAGGAGGCAGAAGAAATCAGCAGGAGAGCTGGAATATCGCCAGGAGGCAGAGGGAATCAGCAGGAGAGCCGGGATATCGCCAGGAGGCAGAAGGAATCGGCAGGAGAGCGTGGAAATCGCTAGGAGGCAGAGGGAATCGGCAGGAGAGCCGGGATATCGCCAGGAGGCAGAGGGAATCGGCAGGAGAGCCGGGATATCGCCAGGAGGCAGAGGGAATCGGCAGGAGAGCCGGGATATCGCTAGGAGAGCGGAGAAATCAGCAGTACATTTACCGGGAGAGGAGGCTAATCATTCATGCTTATTTGTTCATGATGCTTGTAGTGTTTTTCTATGCGGGAAATATTCTGACGGGAAAAGCACTGAACGACTTACCGCCGATTACCATCGCTTTTTTCCGTTTGCTGGTGGCGACGATGGTTCTGTTGCCACTCGGTCTGAATGGGGCATGGCAATATCGGAATACGTTTATTGCTTTTAAGGCGCCATTTCTATTAATGACGGTAACTGGCATCACGTTTTTCAATACATTCATTTACTGGTCATTGAATTATACCACCGCAACAAAAGTCTCTGTCCTGGAGACGGCCATCCCTGTAGTGACGGTACTTTTGAGTGCTGGCATACTGAAGGAAAAGCTTCAAGGTCTGCAATGGGCCGGTGTGCTTCTATCCTTTTTTGGTGCGGTATGGGTAGTTTTGGATGGTGATTTTTCTGCTGCCGGGGGGATGGGATGGAATGCAGGCGATGCAATTATGTTGGCGGCAATTGCTTCTTGGGCTGTATACTCCATCTGTGTCAAGCAGTATATGCACCATTTTCCTGCATATGGAGCACTATTTGTCATGAGCGGTATTTCTTTAGTGGTATTATTTCCTCTCATGCTGGCAGAATGGATGGTAACAGGACTCCCTGCGGTAAGTTGGAGCCAAGTCGGCGGTCTCTTCTACTTAGGTATTTTCCCCTCGTTCATCGCCCTCATCCTATATAATCATGCAGTTAGCGAACTGGGGCCCTCCAAGGCATCTGTATTCTTGAATTTCCTTCCAGTAGTGACGATGGCTGGAGCCTATCTATGGCTGGGAGAAAAGATTACATTGAATCAGTTGTTTGGAGCGACGCTGGTCATCATGGGGGTTATGCTGACGAGCCGGTCCGGCGAAAGCAGGAGAAATAGAAGGGCAGGATTTGCCAAGTAAATAGGATAGAAAAGATACAATGGCTGAATCCGAACTCTGATAAACAAGGGGCGCGCATTTCGGCAGTTAAATATGAAGAAGTAAAAGAGACTATTCTGGAAGTACTGAAGGGACAGGAGCAAATTACCTTTAAACAATTCATGTCGATCGTGTCGGATAAATGGAAGCAGAATGAATTTGAGGGTTCTCCATCTTGGCACTGCACCGCTGTCAAGTTGGATTTGGAAGCCAGAGGGATCATCAAGCGGGAGAACAGCGGCAACCCGCAGAAAATATAGCTCGCTGAAAACTAGGGAATAACCGACGAAAAGGAGGAAAGCAGGATGGCAACTATTGAGGACTTTAGCAAATTGGATGTGCGGATCGGTACGATTATCAAGGCTGAACCGTTCCCAGAAGCAAGAAAACCAGCGATAAAATTGAAGATTGACTTTGGAGAACTGGGAGTGAAGCAGTCCTCCGCCCAGATTACCAAACGGTATGTGTCCGATCAGTTGGTGAATCGGCAGGTGGCTGCCGTGGTCAACTTCCCGCCCATGCGGGTGGCAGGGTTTAAATCGGAAGTGCTGGTGCTTGGCGGTGTACCTGGTGACGGAGATGTCGTACTGCTCCGGCCGGATGAGCAAGTAGAAAATGGCACACCAATCAGCTGAAAAAACGCCATACCCGAAAGCAGGGTATGGCGTTTTGATTGGGTAGTTGTGTGTTGGAGTGAATGAGCGGATGTGTGGCCCGAGTGGCAGGTGTTGCGGCCTGAGTGAGCGGGAGCGTGGCCTGAGTGGCAGATGCTGTCGCCCGAGTGGACGGTGTTGTGGCCTGAGTGGGAGGATCTTCGGCCCAAGCGAGCAGAACTGAGGCCCGGGAAGCATGTGGATGCACACGTCCCGGGCCTGGATGCTATAGTATTCCATTTTTCACTAATACTGCTTTGATTTTTGTATAATCATAGTCTTCGGGCAATGCTTCTTTGAGTGGCTTCAACTTCGGTTCCTCTACTTCTTCTCGGGCTGCCAGGACGCGTGCCTCCTCTTGTTCATTGAAAAAGATTCCCCATGCAATAGGATGTCCTTCTTTGAACGCTTTGAATAGGTGGCTTTCCACTGTCTGGGTCGATAATTCCCGAATTGCTGCAATATCTTTCAAGGACTTTCCTGACTGGAACATTTGATAGCTTGCCAGATGGCTTGGGCGTTCATCATCTGTTCTCTTCTGCTGGCGTTTTGGCTGTGGTGCGTCAGAAATCCGGATTTTCTTCTTAACGTCGGGATTCCTGTCCCGCCATTCCTGGATGCAGGCAAGAAATTCCTTTCCATATTGTTCGTACTTTTTCTCTCCGACCCCTTTGATATCCAGCATATCCTCTTCCGTTACCGGAAAGTAGCGGCTCAGTTCTTTTAAGGTGGCATCGGAGAACAGGACATATGGTGGTACATTCCGTTCATCTGCCAGCCTCTTCCGGAGATTTCGGAGAGAAAGGAATAGATCTTCTTGATAATCTGCGTCTTCACTGGATGGGATGGGCGCTGTATACATCTCCACCGTTCTTCTGCCTTTGAGTACATCGACCGAATTCTGATTCAGTTTCAGGATCGGGAACCGGCCTTCCTCCGTATCCAATAGCTGCTCAGCGATCAGAAAATGGATCCACTCTGTCAATTCCCGTTCGGTATAGGCCGAAAGAATCCCATACGTCGAGAGAGATGCCAGACCGAATTCCTTCAGCTTCTTGTCCCTTGAGCCTTTCAGCACTTTAGCGGTCATCCCGACACCGAAACGCTCTCCCATCCGTTTGACACAGGAGAGAATCATCTGTGCTTCAGTGGTAAGATCGGTTTTCTCCTGACGTTCCAGGCAATTGCTGCAGCGGCCGCATGTTTCTCTGGCTCCGTCATCATGAAAATAGTCAAGGATGAAGGAGGTGAGGCATCCATGGGTATGGCAGTAATTGATCATCGCCTGCAACTTTCGGTATTCCAGCTGTTTCGCTTCATCCTCCATCATGGATTGTTCGATCAGGAATTTCTGCAGCTGGATATCCTGTGGGGAAAACAGCAGGATGCAGTCACTGGGTTCTCCGTCACGTCCCGCCCTGCCGGCTTCCTGGTAGTACGATTCGATGTTCATCGGCATCGCATAGTGGATCACGTACCGCACATTGGATTTATCAATGCCCATCCCAAACGCATTGGTGGCAATCATGACCGTTTTTTCATCGTGGATAAAGGCTGCTTGGGCTAGCTTCCGTTCTTCTTCGGTCAGACCACCATGGTACTTGGCAACGTGGACACCGCGGCTGGACAACTGGTCATATAGGCTGTCGGTCTGCTTCCGTGTTGCTGTGTAGATGATCCCTGATTCTTCTGGATGCTCTTCCAGAAACGAGCGGATATAGCTGCTGCGATCCCTGCCCTTCACCAGGTGGAAAGAGAGGTTCTCCCGTTCGAAACCTGTATTGATCACATGTTCCATGTGCAGGAGACCCTGGATATCTCCAATGACCTCTTTCGTCGCCGTTGCAGTTAGCGCTACGAATACAGGTATATTGGAAAGCTGTTTCAGGTTGCTGATGATCGAGCGGTAGCTTGGACGGAAATCATGCCCCCATTGGGAAATGCAGTGGGCCTCGTCAAATGCAACCAAGGAGAGGGGGATATTCCGGATAACTTGGACAAAGCGCCCGGATTCAAACCGTTCTGGTGCTACGTAGACAAATTTGTATTCTCCCGCTGCAATTCCTGCCAGGACAGTCTGTTGTTCTGCGTTGGACAGAGAGCTGTTGATATAGGCGGCAGAAATGCCGAGTGAGTTCAAGGAATCTACCTGGTCCTTCATCAAGGAGATAAGCGGGGAGATGATGATGGCGGTTCCATCACGGGAGAGGCCGGGGATTTGATAGCACAGCGATTTTCCGCCGCCCGTGGGCATGACTGCCAGTGTGTTTTCCAACTTGAGGATGTGTTCAATGGTTTCCTTCTGACCGGGACGGAAAGATTCATAGCCAAAATAGGTTTTCAGGATCTCTTCTTCTTTAACAAGCATCGGCGCTGGTCCTCCTTTTACTAGATTAATCCTAACATATTTTTCGCGGAAAGCGGACAAGCTTTAGACAATTTACAAGGACTGGTTGGCCTCATGAATCGTTGGGGCTGATTTAAATGGAGAAACAATTGAGATAAAAGAGGGAACGGAGAACTTCCATAGATATCCGTCGGCAGCCTATCTTTTCCCATTAAAATGGAAGTGCCCTAGCGGCACTTCCGAATGGTATCCTATTTATTCCGCCCTTCCATTCTCCTTGCCGAACAGGAAGAAGCCGATGAGTCCGCCGATGATGGCAGGAACAAGCCAGCCGAGGCCAATGCCGAAGAACGGCAGGTATTCCATGACGGGGGTGATCCCGGTGAGTTCAAGGCCGAATGCGGTCAACCCGTCATACAGGCTGGTAATGGCGGTGAACAAGATGGCGCCGCGGTATACACCTTTTCTTCCCCCGAACAGCTTGTCCAGGAATGTCAACAAGATCAGGACAATGGCAATCGGATAAATGAAAGTCAATACGGGTACAGATATGCTGATGATTGTCTCAAGCCCTTGATTTGCTATAAGAAAGCTGGCAACCGTCACAATCGAGATGATCCATTTATAGGAAAATGGAGTGACTTTGACAAAAAACTGCCCGGAGGCAACGACGAGCCCGACAGAAGTGGTGAAACAGGCTAAGGTGACGATGACTCCGAGGAGCAGGGTGCCAAAACTGCCGAAAATTAAATCAGCTGCATTCGAGAGTATATTTCCTCCATTGGTGTAGGAGCCATGGGCTGCCATCTTAGATCCAATCCAGCCAAGCACCCCATAAACGGCGGTTAAACCGATGCCAGCGACAAGTCCAGCTTTCAATGTGGCTGGCACTAACTGTTTCGGTGAATGGTACCCCCTGTCCTTGAACGCATTGACCACGATGATGCCAAAAGCCAGCGCGGCAATAGCGTCCATCGTCAGGTAACCCTCAAGGAACCCGGTGAATAGTGGAGTGCTTGCATAATCTTGTCCCGGCGTACCGGCCGGGTTGTCAAAAAGAAGCAAGGCACCAATACTCAAACCGATAATCGCTGTCAATAGGATAGGCGTCAGGTATTGGCCGATCCGGTCCACCATACGGGATGGATTCAGACTCACCAAGAAGACCAGACTGAAGAAAATAAGCGTAAAGATGAGTAAAGCAGTGCCGGAAGTTCCATCCGTAAAAGGCTGTACACTCATTTCATAGCCGACGGTCGCTGCTCTCGGAATGCCGAAAAAAGGGCCGATGGCAAGATAAACGGTGGATGTAAATAGCAGACCGAACAAGGGGTGGACTCGGTCAGCCAGTTCCCTGGCGTCATTCTTCACAAAGGATATGGCTGTAACTGCCAGGATCGGAAGACCGACACCGGTCAGGATAAAACCAAAAATTGCCGGCCAGTAGGCAGTTCCTGCTTCTATACCAAGCACCGGCGGATAGATCAGATTGCCGGCGCCAAAGAATAGAGCAAACAGCATAAAGCCAATAATAAATATATCTTTCCTCATAAGAGAGGCTCCCTTCCATATTTTTCAATATAATCAGACAAAACAAAATACAATAATAATCTGAGAAGTTATTGCTTCTGGCAAACAAGAATTAATCCTAACAAGCCCATTGTCGTCTGTCAACGAGTTTATTTAATTGAGGGAAAAATATGAGCATATCCATTATTGCCGATAAGAATAAAATTGTTTACATCCCTCTCTATCATCTATAGAATATCTGTTATACAAAAAGGGAATGGAGGGTTACCCCATGGAACTTTCACTTTTGTTTGAGATCATGCTCGTCTTTCTCCTTGGGATCGGCTCTCAGTGGGTTGCATGGCGCTACCGGCTGCCGGCCATTGTCATCATGGCTGCGACCGGGCTGCTTGCCGGGCCATTACTGGGAATTATTCATCCGGAGGA
The DNA here is from genome assembly GCF_042643145.1 of Virgibacillus xinjiangensis. Lineage (NCBI taxonomy): Bacteria > Bacillati > Bacillota > Bacilli > Caryophanales > Bacillaceae > Virgibacillus > Virgibacillus xinjiangensis. Next base: position 10,982 of record NZ_JBHRSA010000027.1, on the reverse strand, counting down.
GAATTTCGGAGCTTTATATAGTCCGATCATTTCGGTCGCAGTTGCAATCATCCTATTTGAAGGCAGTTTGAACCTCAGTTTCAAAGAATTGAGGGGATTGGGCAAGCCGATTTTCCGTATTTCCACGGTTGGCGCATTCATTGCCTGGATTCTTGGTTCCCTGACGGCCCATTATATTGCCGGGCTTTCCTGGGCGGTGGCATTCGTCATCGGCGGTTTGTTCATTGTGACAGGCCCAACGGTGATCATGCCCCTGCTTCGTCAGTCGAAGCTGAAGCCAAGGCCTGCTAAGGTACTGAAATGGGAAGGCATCATTGTTGATCCGATCGGTGCCTTGCTTGCGGTGTTTGCATTTGAAATCATCACGTTCATCACCGCAGACAATCCCGATGGCACCTTGCTCATCATGTTCTTTGCTGCATCCTTATTTGCCGCTATTTTCGGTTGGTTTTGCGGGAAAGGGATCGGCTGGATGTTCGAGACTGGCCATATGCCTGAATTCCTGAAGTCGCCGGCCGTATTCACGGTAGTTATCGCCTGTTTCACGGTGGCAGATGAGATCATGCATGAAACTGGGCTGCTTTCTGTAACGGCCATGGGGATCACCCTTGCCAATATGGGCATCAGTTCGATTTCTGATATGCGGCACTTCAAGGAAAATGTATCCATCCTATTGATCTCAGCAATCTTCATCATGCTGACAGCGTCCCTGGAAATGGAGACGATCTATCAGATTTTCAGCCCGAATATCATCGGATATGTCCTGTTGATGATGTTCATCGTGCGGCCCTTGTCGATCTTCCTGTCCACCGCTGGTACGGACATGACTTTCAATGAGAAGGCATTGGTGGGTTGGATTGCACCGAGGGGCATCGTGGCCCTGACGGTTTCCGGCTATTTTGCTACCATTTTGATGGAATCAGGCTATGAAGATGCAGATCTTTTGACGGCCCTCACATTTGCCTTGGTGATTTTCACGGTAATCGCCCATGGTTTTTCCATTAGCTGGATGTCCCAAAAACTGGGACTTTCCATGGAAGGTACGCCAGGTGTGTTAATTGTAGGAAGCAACCAATTCACTGTCCGTCTGGCGAGTTCCCTGCAGACCTCCGATGTACCGGTTCTCATTGTTGATTCCTCCTGGGAAAGGCTGCGGATTGCCAGGAAAGCAGGCGTGCCATTCTATCATGGAAGCATGCTTTCCGAACAGACGGAATACAATCTTGATACCATGCCATATGATTATCTGATTGCGGCGACCGATGATAATGCGTACAACGCATTGGTCTGTACGACATTCATCCCGGAATACGGCCGGATGAATGTGTTCAAGGTAAGCCCATATCGTCCATATGAGAATGGTTCCAGTGTGATGGTTTCCAAAGTAGGGGGGCGAATCCTGTTCGACAAAAAGTTCCCGATGGAGATTCTCAATGATAAATTGAATGAAGGCTATGTATTCCGCAAGACCAAGCTGAGGGAGAGGTTCACCTATCAGGATTACTTGAAGGAGAAGGATGAGGCCACCGTATTCCTTTATCTTCTCCGGCCGTCCGGCATGCTGAAATTCTACTCCGAAGAAATGAGGACAGTTCCAGCTATTGGTGACACGATCATCAGCCTGACGCCCCCGAACAAGGAAAAGGCAAAAATCCAGGCGAAGCTCGAGAATCAGCGGGCAATCAACAATAAAAATGAACAAAAATAAAACAAAGCGTGAAGCCGATGTGCTTCACGCTTTGTTATTCTTCCATATCGTCCAGTTTCTTATTGATTTCAGCAATTTCCCCTTCCAGCCGGATCAGCTGGCCTTCAGCAGAAGATACCCTGCCTTTCACATACTCCAATTTATCCAGATCACTCTGGATCCGCACATAGTCGGATTTGAGTTCATCCAGTTTTGCCTGTAGTTCCCTTTTGGTCATTGTCATATCCATTCCCCTCTCTGTCTATCAGTGTAGCGGAAAGCAGGCAGAGAGGGCAAGGGGACTGGGTCAAATCAGGGCATCCTTCTCATCTTTTCTTGAGTCAGCATAGGTCTGATAAAAATGGACAATAATTGTCTTGGCCACTGCATAGAATGGAACGGCGAAGACAATTCCGATGAATCCGGCGATACTTCCCGCCGCAAGGATGACGGTGATGATGGTAAGCGGATGTAGGTGCAATGCCTGTCCCATCACATTCGGGGAAATCAGGTTGCTTTCTATCTGCTGGGCGACCAGCATGATGATCGACACCCAAATCAGGTTCATCGGATCCTGGATGGCCCCGACGATCAATGCTGGTACGACGGCGATATATGGCCCGATAAAAGGGATGACATTGGTCATCATGCCGAATAAGGAAAGTGTCAGGGCATAATCCAAGCCAATGATCAAATAGCCGATGAACAGCATGACCCCTACGAAAAAGCTGACGATCAACTGTCCTTGAATAAAGGCGGACAAGACATGGTCGACCTTGCCAAGCAGGCTTCGCAGGTTTTTTGCTTTCTTCGGACTGAATATTTGAGTGATGAACGGTACCAGCTTTTCTTCATCCTTCAACATGAAGAACAGGAAAAATGGAATCAGGACAAGCCCAGCAATAATGGTGAACAGCTGGCCGAGGAAACCGCCGATCATGCTGACCAGATTATTCAGGCTGTTTTCGATGATTGTCGGCAGTTTCGCTGTAAAGTCGTTGATGGCATCCAAGACAGGTGCCGGCAGCAGCGAATAGTTATCTTGCCAGTAGTCGATGAATTCTTCCACCGATCTCACCATCCCGGGAATGGCCTCCAACAAATTGGTGACCTGTCTCTGGGCGATCGGCCAGATGTACAGGATGAATAAGGTCACAAGCAGGATGATCAGGAGGTAAACGAGAATGATAGAAACAATCCGGTTGATGTTGAAGCGTTCGAATAAGTGCATGATCGGTTTTGTCAGGTAGAAGAGCAGTCCAGCGCCGAGGACCGGGAATGCAACGGCTCCGATCAGCTGAACCACCGGCATGAAAATGAAGTCGGTAATGGAAACAAGCCAGATCAGCAGAAACAGCATGATCAGGAATGTCATAACATGGAACCATTTTTTATGTAGCAGCATCATCACGAAATCACGACCTTGTCCAAAGTTTATCAGTGGTTGACGTTCGTTCAGGAAAGGAAAACAGCTTCTGTCCTGAAGCAAGTCATACTTATTATCTATCATACCTTAAAAATAAGATTGAGAGAAAGTCTTATTAATATAACCGATTCAGTAAGCGGTTAAACTAGTGCATAGAATATTAGAGGGAAGTATGTTAAAATCTGACCATATAAAATAATGGGGGATATGAGGATGTCTAATTGGGAAGCAGTCTATGAAAAATGGAATACATACGAGAATTTGGATCCTTCTTTAAAAAAACAACTCGGCGATATGCAGGAAGATGAAACCGCTTTGGAGGATGCCTTCTACCAGGAGTTGACGTTTGGCACCGGCGGCATGAGGGGTGTCCTCGGGCCGGGAACAAACCGGATGAATATCTATACGGTTCGGAGAGCCGTAAATGGGCTGGCCAATCATCTGCTTGCCAACCGGGTCAATGTCAGGGACCGCGGGGTGGCAGTGGCTTACGACTGCAGGTACATGTCGAAGGAGTTTGCGGTGGAAACAGCAAAAGTGCTGGGGTCCTATGGCATCCGGGCACATGTGTTCAAGTCCTTGAGACCGACGCCATTGCTTTCTTTCACTGTCCGCCACCTCGGTGCGGCGGCCGGTGTCATGATTACCGCCAGCCATAACCCTCCAGAATATAATGGCTTCAAGGTGTACAACGAAGACGGCGGACAGATCACACCGCAAGAGGCAGATGAGATCATTGAAGCTATCCGCCGGACGGAAGATGAATTGACCGTGCCGTATCTGGAAGTGGACAAGCTGGAAGAGGATGAACTGGTGAACTGGATCGGGGAAGAAGTGGATCATGCCTATTTGGATAGGTTGAAGCAAGTCTCCAAATTGGAAGACGATGAGCAGGAGCGGAAGAAGGAGATGGGAATCGTCTTCACTCCATTGCATGGAACTGCACACGACCTGGTACTGGAAGGACTGGGTCAGTTGAACTTCACCAATGTAGATGTAGTGAAGGAACAGGCCGTTCCAGATCCGGAATTTTCCACGGTAAAATCCCCTAATCCGGAAGAACATCAGGCATTCACCCTGGCAATGGAGCAAGGGAAGGAAAAACAGGCAGCCATCCTGCTTGGCACGGACCCGGATGCAGACCGTCTCGGTGTAGCCGTGAAGAATGAAGCAGGGGAATATGAAGTGTTGACCGGCAATCAGCTGGGATCGTTGCTGCTGGATTACATCCTGACACATACTGATGAGCATGTTCTGAAGACGGCCCGCATGGTGAAGACGGTAGTCACCACAGAATTAGGTCGTTCCATCGCTGATTCCTACGGCGCCAAAACCATCGATACGCTGACAGGATTCAAGTATATCGGCGAGAAGATCCATCAGTTCGACTCCAGCGGGGAGACGTTCATCTTTGGCTTTGAAGAGAGCTATGGATACCTGATATCCAGTTTTGCCCGGGATAAAGATGCAGTACAGGCTGCCGTAATGGCCTGTGAAATGGCATATTACTGGGACAAACAGGGGAAAACCTTGCTGGACGCCCTGGATGTCATCTATGAGAAGCACGGATATTATCTGGAAGGGATGTCATCCTTGACCCTGAAAGGCAAGGAAGGGTCCGAGATGATTGCCTCCATCATGGAAAGTGTCCGCACCAAGCCATTTAAGGAAATCGGCGGATTCGCCGTCCAACAGACAGAGGATTATTTGGCAGGAGAGCGGACAATTGCAGGCGATGGCGGCCAAGAACCCATCACCCTTCCGAGAGAAAATATGCTGAAATTCATATTGGATGAAGAGGCATGGGTATGTCTGCGCCCATCTGGGACCGAACCAAAGATCAAATATTACTATGGCGTCTGTGGAAGCAGCAAGGAAGACAGTCGCCGCAAAATGGAAACCATCAAGCAGGCATTGGATGAAGCAGTCAATCAGATGATGCACAAGTAACTGCCTGAGCCATGCGGATCGGTGCTTGCTGTAGGAAGAGATAGTAGAATAGCTAAAGCAAACATGGCCAGTGGCCGTTAGTATATAGGGACTTTGTAATGACTTTTGCCTGCTGGCAGAAGTCATTTTCTTTTATGACGGCAGGAGGACGTGTGGGGAATCAGCCGGAGCCGGGGGAAATCCGCCGGACGAGCAGGAAATCGGCAGTAGCGGTAGGATATCGGCCGGACATGCGGGGAATCAGCCGAAGCCGGGGGAAATCCGCGGGACGAGCAGGAAATCGGCAGTAGCGGTAGGAAATCCGCCGGACAAGCAGGAAATCGGCAGTAGCGGTAGGAAATCGGCCGGAGCGGTAGGATATCCGCGGGACATGCGTGATATCAGCAGGAGCGGTAGAATATCGGCCGGACGAGCAGGAAATCGGCAGTAGCGGTAGGATATCGGCCGGACATGCGGGGAATCAGCCGAAGCCGGGGGAAATCCGCCGGACGAGCAGGAAATCGGCAGTAGCGGTAGGAAATCCGCCGGACAAGCAGGAAATCGGCAGTAGCGGTAGGAAATCGGCCGGACAAGCGTGAAATCGGCAGTAGCGGTAGGAAATCCGCGGGACGAGCAGGAAATCGGCAGTAGCGGTAGGATATGCGCCGGACAAGCGTGGAATCGGCCGGAGCCGGGTGAGATCCGCCGTTCATGCCTGCACTAAGTTATACTTGATCTAAGGAGGGGGCCACCGATGACAGTGAAAGTAAAAAGAATCTATGAGAAACAAGAATCGGATGATGGGTTGAGAATTTTAGTGGATCGGGTGTGGCCGCGTGGAGTGGCCAAGAAGGAGGCTGTGCTGGACCATTGGTTGAAGGAGGTAGCTCCTTCTACGGAGTTGCGAAAGTGGTTCGGCCATGATGCTGATAAATTTTCTGAATTCAGCCAAAAGTACAGGGAAGAACTGGCACAGGGAGAGCAAAAAGAGGCCTGGGATAAACTGGAGAATTTAGCAAGGGAACAGGATGTGACACTCGTTTTTGCTGCAAAAGATACAACACACAACCAGGCTGTCGTACTGAAGGAATTGCTGGAGAAGTAAAGAATTCGGAGGCAGCCCTGTGCTTTGACGAGACCGATTCCTAAGGTAAAATGACAGAGAGGTGATCAATATGGCAGAACATCATTTTCATTTACAGGCAGACTGGCCGGGCGGCAGAAATAGTGAAGGGACCATTGCAGCCGGGAATTTGCAGACGAAGATTTCGATTCCGCCCGAAATGGATGGTCCGGGAATCGGAACCAATCCGGATGAAATGCTATTGGGGGCAGCTGCAACCTGCTATATCATTACCCTTGCGGCGATGATCGAACGGGCTGCCCTGCCATTGGATGAAATGTCCTTGGAATCAGAAGGCATTGTCGATGTGACCAATGGAGTATTCACGTATAAGAAAATCATCCACCGGCCGACGGTTTCATTGAAACAACAGGCGGACAGCCGACAGCATGAAAAGTTGAAGCAGCTTGTCGAAAAAGCCGAGAAAAGTTGCATGATTTCCCGGGCAATACAGGGAAATGTCGAATTAGAGCTGGAGCCGTCGTTATCTTGAGCCAAAAACCTCTTCCATCTGGGAGAGGTTTTTCTATTGCTCAGGATTGAATCAGCTTCATTAACTGTTCCAGTTTCTGCTTTTTGCCTGCTTTTTGGTAGTCGCGAAACGGACAACCATGATGCTGGACTCGCTTGATCGTGTTTTTCAGTGTGAAACTCCCAGGGTCCAGGTCTTCATTGACTTCCTCCCAGAAAAGAGGAGCAGCTACCGTACCGTCTTGCGTCATTCTTGGGGAGTAGGGGGCAATCAAGGTCTTGTCACGGCCATGCTGGACATAGTCGATGTACAATCTGCCATTCCGCTTGTTTTTCATCCGTTCTGTTGTAAATAAATCCGGGTGGGCGTTTTCCACCGTCCAGGCAATTGCTTGTGTGAAAACCGCTGTTTCTTGATAAGTAATGGATTCCTCGGGGATCGGGATATGGATCTGCAAACCTTTATTGCCCGAGGTTTTCACGAAGGAGATGAGTCCCAGGTCATCCAACAGCGGTTTGATCAACAGGGCTGCCTTGACGGCGAGATGGAATTTTCCCCGGTCAGGCGGATCGAGGTCAAAGACAATCTCCACTGGTGTATCCTTCTTTATCTGTTGAAAGGGAATATGGTATTCAACCGCCCCATGGTTGGCGAACCAGACCAAAGCATCCAGGTTGTCACAGACCATCAGCTGTTCGTCCCCGGCCGGAATGCCGGTAATGAAGCCCGGCGCGTAGGAAGGGAGGTGTTTTTGAAAAAAGTATTCACTGTCCACCCCATCTGGGCAGCGGATGACGGTCAATGCCCGGTTTTCCAGAAATGGCAGCATATACGGGGCCAGTGCTCGGATATAGGTGAGGAGATCGCCTTTTGTAAAGCTTTTTTCCGGCCAAAATATCTTGTTGGTATTAGTGAGTTCCACGGATTCAGGGAGCATGGCCATATCCAGCTCCAGCTGCTCGATGGTGCAATGCTCCGGTGGCACGGAAGGCAGCAACTCGGCGAACTCCGGCTCTCTCAGTTCATCTTGGTACAGATCGAGAGTATGGATGCGTGCACAAATGGCTGGAGGAAGCAGGAATGCATCCTTCTGCTTTTCTCCCCTTGAAGTGAAAATTTCCCTCAACGTCGCTGCAGTATCGGCATCAAGGCCGTGCTTGCATTTTCCGATGATCTTGATCTTCTCTTGATCAAACACACCTACCGTATAGTAGCCGTTTTCGGGATGGTAGCTGCTCAAGAAACCTTGGATGGTGCGCCAATTCTTGATCTTGAACCAGTCGCGATGGTTTTTGCCATCTCTGTACAAGCTGTCTATCCGTTTAGCGACAACACCTTCTCCCTTGTGTTCGGTCAGTTTCTTCCAAATCCGGTCGGGGTCGGGGTCGGGTTCCACCCCTTCCATACCGAGCTTCTGCAGGACTTCTTGAAGCAGCTCTTTTCTCTCTTGAAGCGGCGTTTTCTTCAGATCTTTTCCTTCTTTTTCAACCATATCAAACAGACGGAGTGCTGCAGGTCTTTCTGCGGCGGCTGCTTGGATGCCGGCAGAATTCTTCAATCGACCGCGCTGCTGCAGTCGGGCAAAATTCGCTTGGTAGGGAGTGTTCAGTATGACCAGTTCACCGTCCAATTTCAGTGGCAGCATGTCCTTCACCGAATCGCTTGCAGACAGCAATTGCTGCTTCACCTCCGGAAATGAAGCGGTCAGATCTTTGTTGTTCCTGCTGACCAGCTGAATGGAATTTTCTTTCTCCCATACGACTTGGCAACGGAAACCGTCATATTTTATTTCATATACCCACTCATTCCCTTGGGGCATGTCTGCACTTGGAATTGGCTTCATGATGTCCATCCGAATCCCTCCCTTTTTTCTTTAGCGTGGCTAAGAACGGAAAAAATAAACGGCATTTCGGATAAGATGCCTGCATACCGGCAGACTAAGGAGAAAGGGAGGGAATAGCCATGCATACGATGTGGAAGGGGACCATCAGCTTCGGGCTGGTCAATATCCCTGTGAAAATGCATGCCGCAACAGAGAATAAGGACATCAAACTGAGGCAGCTGCATAAGGAATGCCAATCCCCGATCAAGTATGAAAAAACCTGTCCGGTTTGTGATAAAGAAGTGGAAAACGACGATATCGTGAAAGCATATGAATATGCCAAAAATAAATTTGTCATCCTTGAGGAAGAAGAACTGAAGGCCCTGCGGAAAGAGCAGGAGGATAAGTCGGTCGAAATCGTCGACTTTGTGGACCTCGAGGAAATCGATCCGATCTATTTTGAAAAGACTTATTTCCTCTCACCGAATGAGGGTGGAGGCAAAGCGTATGGACTGCTGCGAAGCGCTCTGACGGATACCGGCAAAATAGGGATCGCTAAGATGATCATCCGATCGAAGGAGCAGCTGGCAGTGATCCGTGTGTATAAAAACACCCTGGTAGCTGAAACAATCCATTATCCGGATGAAGTCCGTGATGTGCAAGACGTTCCGAACGTGCCGGACGAGGTCAAAACAGATGAAAAAGAACTGGAAACAGCCAAAATGCTAGTAGAGCAATTGACGACGGAGTTCACTCCGGAAAAGTATACGGATGAATACCGTACCGCCCTGATGGAGTTGATTGAAGAGAAGAAGAACAACAAGGATTATACGGCTGCTGCACCTGCACCAGAAGGAAAGCCGGCTCCAGACGCGGCAACCAACCTGATGGATGCCCTGCAGGCTTCCTTGGACAGGGCCAAAAAAGACAAACCGAAGCCGTCCCAACCGAAGTCAAAGACAAAAGAAAAGACCGTCAAAAAGAAGAAAGCCGCCACATAAAGCCTCCCATGTGGAGGCTTTTTTTGCAGGGAGACAAAGTCCCTGAACAGATTCTGATCTGTCTACCCTAATTATTCCATCATTTTTTCAGTTCCGTTACATCTTCCTAACAACTCCCTGAAAACAGGCGGTTACATAGATATTTATGTTTGATAAAGGGTATAGTGGGGGTATAACAATTTGTTGAATAAAGAGAAGGGATGGATTTCCATGGAGCGGAACGCCTTTTTCGATAATGCGAAGGTACTGTTGATTTTCCTCGTAGTATTCGGGCATATAATCCAGCCGTTCATCAGTGAATCGCAGGGGATGAACACTTTGTATTTCTGGATTTATACCTTCCATATGCCTGCGTTTATTCTCTTGTCGGGATTTTTTGCAAGAGGATCAGGAGATAAAGGCTATATTAAAAAACTGGCAAAAAAACTATTGCTTCCTTATTTTATTTTCCAAGCCCTATACACAGGTTATTATTTCTTGATCGGAAAGGAAGCTTGGCTGAACGGGTTGTTCTACCCACACTGGTCCCTTTGGTTCCTGTTCAGTTTATTCTGTTGGCATGTGCTGCTATACTGGTTCAAGAAAATACCGGCACCGCTTAGTATCCTGCTGGCTGTCCAGCTTGGTTTGATTGTCGGATACTTCGGGGACATCGGCCACACCTTCAGTCTTTCCCGTACGTTCGTGTTTTTCCCATTTTTCCTCGCTGGATACTGGATAACGGAGAAACAGATCATGCAGGTGAAACGGCAATGGGTGAAGGTTGCCTCCATCGGAATCATGGGGGTTGTTGCTGCAGCCATCCACTTTGCTCCGGAGTTTTCTTCCGGCTGGCTGCTCGCTTCCAAATCGTACGGAGACTTAGGTGCAGCTGAAGCTGGCAGCCTCTTGCGATTCGTGGTGTATTTGACAGCTGCTTTAATGACGATCAGTGTGTTGGCATGGGTCCCGAAAAAGCATACATGGTTTACAGATATAGGAACAAGGACTTTGTATGTCTACCTGTTGCATGGTTTCTTCATTCAATTTTTCCGTGCAGCCGACCTATTCAAGGTTAATAATGCTTTCGATGTGTTGGGATTGGCAGCCATATCAGCGCTGATTGTGCTGCTGCTTTCCAGCAGGCCGATCGTCGGCTTGTGGCAACCGATGATTGAGGGGAAATTCACATTGCTGAAGAAACTAGGAAAAGGAAACAGCACCACGGTATAAGTATGAACATGAAAAAGCGGACGGCCTCCATGGCTGTCCGCTTTTTCTCTAGGTGAAGAAAGGCATTCCTCTACCCTGATTTTTCATGAATCTCCTCAGAATTAATAAACGACTGTTTGCCTCAAGGGGATGGAGATAACACTGTATCAGCGGAGGAAATATACGCAGACTCCTATGGGAGGACAGGCCTAGGTGAGACCCCGAAGTGCGATAGCCCTCGGAGGCTCATCAGCCGCACGTAAAAATGACCTGACCCCCATAAGTTAGAGTAAAAATAATTTATGGGGGTTAGGTTTATGGAAAAATACAG
>NZ_JBHRSA010000026.1:0-29343 GCF_042643145.1 Virgibacillus xinjiangensis | reverse complement strand
GATCAAATTGATGTCCGGCTTGGGTCAAAAAGATGGCATTACTGGGTCAATTCGATGGCTGTAAACATATACGATGGCGAACTTCAGTCTGGGATTCTTCCCTATCTCCGGGAGCATCATTGCAACATCGATGGGATCGGCCGCTGTCATCGGCGCATCCGGCAAAGGGTTCGAGGTCGGTTTTTCCTGGTTTCTGACTAGCCTGCCGACACTGATCTTTTCCGTGCTGCTGGCCGTGGTGCTTGGTGCCACGATACGGAAATTGAAGCTGTATACCATCCCTGATCTATTCGTACGCCGCTTCGGTAAAGCAGCAGGCCTCATTCCTGCATTAATTATCAGCATTCTGTACATGACACCGACGTTCGGCATGCAGATTGTCGGGATGGGCTCCATTCTGACGAACATCGTGGATATTTCCTTCATCTCCGCGATGCTGATCGGCTTCGTCATTTGCGTCGTATTCACATTGATGGGCGGTCTGCCGAGTGTCGCATGGACAGATGCCATCCAGTCCGTTCTCATCCTGGCCGGCCTGGTTCTCATGTTCGTGATGGGGCTGAACTATGTGGGTGGCTGGGATGTCGTGGTGAATAATACACCATCTGAAATCTTAAGTTTTTCCGGCCTGGGCACGACAGAACTGATCAATTATCTATTGATCTTCGGACCTTTCTATCTCGTGTGGCAGACCTCCTGGCAGCGGATTTCCGCAGCCAAAACGGAAAAAACAGCAGTAAGTGCTGTTTCCATAGGGTTCATTCTCACATCGCTTGTAGGGATTTTCGCTCTCGGCATCGGCATCATCGCCCGCCAAGCTGTACCGCTGGATACGCATCCCGACCTAGTGTACACCGAATTCCTAACATCCGTTTTTCCACCCGCAGTGGGAGGGTTCTTCATGGTATCCCTCTTTGCAGCGGTACTGACGGGGGCAACATCTTTCCTGCTCAGTGGTGCGATGAACATCTCGAAGGATATCTATCAGGGCTGGATTGCTCCACAAGCAAGCAGTGAAAAGGTATTGAAGGTATCTAGACTGTCTGTAGGAGGCATGGCCATCGGTGGTCTCTTGGTCGCCTTATTGATCACCGATATCATCGCCATCTACAGCTATGCCCTGTCGCTCTCGGCCATTACTATGGTATTTCCGGTGCTGGCAGCTATGTTCTGGAAGAGAGCTACCAAGACAGGAATGATGGCAAGTGTTGTCGGCTCCCTGGCTGTCGCAGTAGTCTGGAGTATTCTCGGCGATCCATTCGGTCTGCATATGATCATTCCAGGGTTGATTGTATCTCTGATCCTGCTGGTAACGGTAAGCCTGTTTACCGAGCATGATGGGGAAGAGCAGATTGCCGCCTACTACTTTTCCATGAAAAAAGTAAATGAGAAAACAGATGGGCAAAACGACTATCCTATAACACAGAGAGGAGAAGCGAGATGAAGAAAGCAACATTACTATTCACCAACGGAAATGTACTGACATTGGACAAGCAAAACAAAAAAGCCGGTTCAGTAGCTGTAGCAAACGGGAAAATCATCGGAATCTGGCAGAGTGCAGAACCACCGAAAGATGAAGTGGAGATTACGGAGGAAACACAGCTAGTCGACTTAGAAGGCAAAACACTGCTTCCCGGCTTCGTGGACACGCATAATCATATCTTGATGTATGCATTGCTCAAGGACCAGGTGAATTGCAGTACACCACCGAATGAATCCATTACAGATATCCAACAGATTATCGAGGAGAAGGTAAAAGAAACGCCGGACGGAGAATGGGTGATCGGGTATGGTTACGATGACACATTGCTGGCTGAAAAACGCCATCCGACCAAAGGAGACCTGGATAAGGTTGCACCGAACCATCCTATCATCATCCGGCATATCTCCGGCCATCTAGCCGTGGCCAATTCCCTGGCATTAGAACTGGGCGGACTGGAGGACGATGCCTCCGACCCGGACGGCGGGCATTTCGGAAGAGATGAATTCGGCCACTTGAACGGAGTCCTCTATGAGCCAGGTGCTATGAACCCGGTTCAGGAAAAAACTCCGGAAAAGACGGTCGATGAGATGGTAGAGGCACTGGAAGAGGCGGCCCAGGAATACTTGGCACACGGAATCACCACGAACTCAGATGCTGCCATCAACACTTTGAAAGAATTGGAAGTACATTTAAAAGCCGCTAAAAGCAGAAAAAACCCGATGCGCACCCAACTCATGATCATGCACCATTTACTGAGGGAAGGCCAGCCATTCGAGGACTATTCCCCCGCTCAACTGGATCAAGAAATTCAGGAAAAATCTGATGGACTGGCCAGACTAGACAGCGCCAAGATGTTCCAAGACGGCTCCATCCAAGGCTCTGCGTAAGCCTTATCATAATGATCCGGAAACGTACGGAGACTTCATCCATGAGCAGGAAGCATTCAATGAAGAGGTACTTGACCTGCATCAGCGCGGTTTCCGTATCACGACCCATGGGAACGGCGATCGAGCAATCGGCTCCATTCTGGATGCATATGAACAAGCACTAACGAAAAGTCCACGAAAAGATCATAAGCACCGGATCGAGCATGTCCAGTCAGGCACCACCGAAGATATAGCAAGGATGGCCAAGCTTCAAGTCGCCGGCTCCTTCTTCATCAACCATGTCTATTACTGGGGAGACCGCCATGAAAAGATCTTCCTCGGCCCGGAGAGAGGACGCCGGATCAGCCCGCTTGCAGAAGCCGTCGATTATAACTTGTTGTTTACCCTGCATTCCGATTGTCCTATCACGCCCATCTCCCCATTATTCTCTGTCTGGGCAGCCGTGAACCGGATTACAAGAGAGGGAAAAGTGCTAGGCCCAGAACAGCGAATCGACGTAATCACGGCTCTAAAAGCTATGACCATCTATGGATCGGAACTCGTTTTTGATGAAGACAACACAGGCAGCATCGAGATTGGCAAAAATGCAGACTTTGCGGTATTGGGAGAGGATCCTACGGAAGTAGAACCAATTAAGATTAAGGATATAGAAGTGGAATCTACCTTTATTGATGGGAAGGCTGTTTATGGGAAGGAATCTGTGTTGGTTGATTAATTAGGAGAAGAGCCAGGTATCCAATACCTGGCTCTTTCCATCCATCTTATTATACTCCATTGCCTTTCATCATGGAGTGCACTTTCTCTATCTCTTCATCAGGAACAATCAAATAATAGATACCGTCTATAGTAGTTCCTGTACCGGAAATCTGGTGGGTTGTTATATTTTGCCGAGTGCTTTTATAATCGGCGATCAGCGTCTTCATGTCCTCAAAATCCAGATTAGTTGCCATATTATCACCAAGAATATCAATCATTCTATTAGCTTTCGTTACAGAAGCAATAGACGCCCCTTCATCAATAATTGCCTGTACCACTTTACGTTGCCTCTCGGTTCGGCCAAAATCTCCATTAGGATCTTTTTTACGCATCTGTACATACTTCATGGTTTTATCTCCATCCATGACAGTCGGACCGACTTCAAAGTCGTACCCATTGCCTTCCCAGGCTATCTCATTATCTACCGTTATAGGACCAATCTCATCAATTATTTCCTTCAGTCCTTCCATATTCACTCGCACATAATAATCGAGATCTATGTCTAAGAAATTCTCTACCGTTGCAACAGACATATCAGAACCACCGAAGGCATACGCATGATTGATTTTATCTTCATACCCTTTTCCGATAATAGTCGTCCTTGTATCTCGCGGAATACTGATTAACCGGGAAGAGTTGGAAGATGGATCCAAAGAGAGTACCATTAATGCATCCGAACGGCCTCTGTCCCCTTTTCGCTGATCCACACCGAGTAAAAGAATATTCAGCGGTTCTTTTGCTTCAGTCTTCTCTTTCGTCACAGTGGTATCAATAGATTCTACAGGGGCTTGCATTTCATTATTCACTTTATCTTTGGCATTATGATAAATGGAATAAGCATATCCAGTAATTCCTAGTCCAATCAATAACAGGATTAGCAGAGGGATTATTATCCATAGCTTTCTGGATTTTTTCTTATTAGCTCTTCTCATATGAACCTCCCGATTAATATAGTGCTGATGTTATTCCTTTAATAGGAATCTAATCAGTTCTATTACTCTTTCTTGCTCAGCTATTTCCATATTTGATCACTTGGAAGGCAGACCCCATACTCAAACAGGTAAACAAAATATAGCACAAGTTCAATAAAACTACTCAATGTGAGCGTATAAAAGGTTTAATTTAATTTTTCCTTTGTATATAAATAACTAGCAATACTATTTAACCTTAACCTTAAATTAGTGGCCTTTTCGTCATTTTTCATTTCAGAAGAAAGCGTTTTTAATACTTCGAGTATTTCCTCATTATAAATTCCTAAAAAGGACCACCTTAAAATCGAACTATAATATGGATTTTCATCCATTGAGTAATATGCCTTATTCTCTTCATCTCTCTTATGAATATACTTTCTTACCAGTGGAGGCGAACTCTTTTCATCTACCACCTTAAAAACAATGTTAGCGAGCCTATCTAAATCTTGCTTATTGAACACGCTAAAACCTGCTTCTTCATGCAAAATATATATCCCGTAAATAGTAATTCTTGCATGACTTATATCTTCCCAGGGTTTTTCTATGTTTTGTTCTTCATAATAGCTCCAATAATACGTATTAAAATCTTTATCAAATTTAAATAGGGAATACTTAAAGTAGTTCAGACTTTTTTCTATTCGTTCCGTGTATATACTTCCCTTAGTTAGCTTATCATATAATCCGGCGGCAGCTATATATATGCTTATTCTATTGGGAACTCCTATTTTCCCGGCTTCTGAGACAACTCCCTCGCCATGTTGATGCCCCAAATAAAAGCCTTCAGTATCCGAGAAGTCTTTCCACATCGTATCTTGATTGTGTATAGCTAATGCATCACCACTTGATTTTAGAAATTGATTCGCAATTTTATCATATTCACTTAACTCATTGGACTTTACTGTATCTACAAATCTCAGAATAGGCAATATAATCATACCTGTGTGAACCGGATAAATATAATTAAATTTTCCTGAAGTATAATAGCCTCCATCCGACCATCCTGGTAAAGATAGACCAGTACCACTAAAGCTTTCTATTCCTAACTTTTCATCTGTTTGGGTAAAAATATATTCCGCTTGCTGCGCAAAATACTCCAAATACTTTGGATCACCAGTTGCTTTATACATATTAACCAATGAGTTTCCAACATTGCTCCATCCCCACGCATATTGAGCTCCATTGTATGTTGAACTATTCGTCGGAAAATTATTTATAGACCATGCAAAGTCTCTATAAAAGTATTCGTCATACTCTTCTTTAGTTGCGATTGGCTTCTCAGATGGCTGTGCCACAAAAAAAACAAAAAATAATAACGCAATTAAGTTAACTAAAAGAATAATCAAAGTCTTAAAAGGTCTCAATTGATTCACTTCCTCAGCTGTCAGGCCTTATATATAGATAAATCGAGTCGTTTATATTGAAAAAGAGAGTTGCTCTACTTAAACAACTCTCTTAAAATTAATTTCCAGAGCCACAGTATTCTTTAATAGCATTTGCCACTGTCTCTATCTTCTCCTCATTCATGTGAGGGAAAATTGGTAAGCTGAGAACTTCTTCAGCTAATTTATTAGTATTAGGCAACTCCAAGTCAAAATCATAAAGTGGTAACTTATGGACAGGTACTGGATAATAAACCATTGACCCAATTCCTCTTTCTTTAAGATGCTCTTGTAATTCATCTCTTTTCCCATCTAAAACACGGGTAGTGTACTGATGATATACATGGGTGGTATAAGATTGCTCACTTGGCAGTATAACCCCTTTTACATCACTAAGAAGTTTTTTATACCCTTGATCAACTCTTCTGCGGCCTTCATTCCACTCATCAATTCTACGTAGCTTTACTCTTAAAATTGCGGCTTGAATTGAATCTAACCTTGAGTTAAAGCCTAGAATCTCATTACGGTATTTTTTCTTTGCTCCATGAACACGCAGCATTTTGGCTTTTTCAGCTATTTCATCATTATCAGTAGTGATTAACCCACCATCACCATAAGCTCCTAAGTTTTTAGTTGGAAAGAAAGAATAACAACCTATATCACCAATTGAACCAACCTTTTTATATTGATAAAGTGAACCAAAAGCTTGAGCGACGTCTTCAATCACTTTCAAATCAAACTTATTGGCAATTTTCATTAAAGGTTTCATATCCACCGCATGTCCATACAGATGAACCGGTATGATAGCTTTTGTTTTCTCTGTGATTTTTTCTGTTATTAGTGACACATCCATATTATATGTATCTTGTTCAACATCTACAAATACGGGAGTTGCACCTACTTGTGATATAGCTTCAGCAGTTGCAAAGAATGTAAATGAAGTGGTGATCACTTCATCCCCCTCACCTACCCCAGCAGCCAGCAGACCAATTACAAGGGCATCAGTTCCTGAGTTGACACCAATTGCATGCTTAGAACCAAGATACTCAGCTACTTCCGTTTCAAAAGTCTTTACATCAGGGCCCATAATAAATTGACCTGAATCTATGACGCGTGCAATTTCCTGCATAATCTCAGGTTTTAATAATTTCGTTTCCTCTTCTGTGGTAAAAGGAGGTATCTTCATTAACAATCACTCTTTTCTACTAATTGATTTTCACTTTTTAACTCATATTCTCTATTACATTTCTCACACTGACCACTTGTCTCCAGATCTCTATCAAGTTTATTGCCACACTTACACATCCATCCAATCCGGCGTGCTGGCACTCCTGCCATCATCGCGTAATCAGGGACATCTCTACTTACGACAGCCCCAGCTCCTATAAAAGCCCATTTGCCAATTGTCGTACCACATACAATAGTTGCATTGGCACCAATACTAGCTCCGTATTTCACTAATGTTTTTAAATACCCTTGACCAGGCTCTTTAGGAAAGGCAGCTCGAGGGTTCATATCATTCGTAAAAACCATACTTGGTCCACAAAAAACGTAATCTTCAAGCTCTACTCCTTCATAGATAGAGACGTTGTTTTGAACCTTGACTCCATTTCCTACCTTTACATTATTACCTATAAAAACATTTTGGCCGAAATTACAATATTCTCCGATTTGAGTATTAGACATTACATGAGAAAAATGCCAAATTTTCGTGCCATTTCCAACATTTGCTCCTTCATCTAGATAGCTCGAGTCATGAATATAATAAGACATAGTTAGTACTCTCCTGTTATCATATTTGTTATGAGTTTGATAACTCTATCCTGATCTTCCACAGTCATATTCGTTCCGCTCGGTAAGCATAGCCCATATTCAAACAGGTAATCTGCGATACTGTTTCCTTCTTCATGAGGGTAATATGTCACTCCATCAAAAAGAGGTTGCAAGTGCATCGGCTTCCATACTGGCCTGGCTTCGATATTCTCTTCATTCAATTTCTCAATGACTTCGTGCCTGGAGACTCCAGTGACCTCTGGGTCGATAGTTAATGCGGTTAGCCACCTATTCGACATGGTATCTTCCAATTCAGGCTGGAATTCAATACCTTCCACATTGCCAAACGCTTCAAAATATCTATCAAATACTGCACGCTTTTGAGAGACACGCTCATCTAAAACTTCCATCTGTCCGCGTCCTATCCCTGCTACAATATTACTCATACGGTAATTATAACCTATTTCGCTATGCTGGTAATGTACGGCTTGATCTCGTGCCTGAGTAGATAGGAATCTTGCTTTTTTTAATGCTTCCTCTTCATCAGAAACAAGAGCCCCTCCACCGGAAGTAGTAATGATTTTGTTTCCATTGAACGAATACACACCAAACTTACCGAATGTACCGCTTTTTTGGCCCTTATATGTACTTCCCAATGATTCTGCTGCATCTTCAATTACTGGAACATCATACCTATTACATAGTTCTATTAGTTCATTCATTTTTGCACTTTGACCATATAAATTGACAATAATAACAGCTTTCGGCAAATGTCCCTCTTCCTTAGCTTCTCGGAGAGCCCGTTCCAATGCCTGAGGGGACATATTCCATGTATCCATTTCTGAATCTATCAATACTGGAGTGGCACCTTGATAAAGAATAGGATTGGCACTGGCTACAAATGTCAGTGAAGAACAGAATACTGTGTCCATCTCTTCAACATTCAATAGCCTCAAAGCTAAATGGATAGCCGCTGTCCCTGATGTAACTACTGCGGCATCTCTTATAGAATTATATTCTGCAATATCTTTTTCCAATCCATTTACATTGTTACCAAGTGGAGCAATCCAATTTAAGTCGAATGCTTCTTGGATGTATTTTTGTTCGTTCCCGCTCATGTGTGGTGACGAGAGGAAGGTCCTTTTTAACTTCGCCAATATTATCATCTCTTTTCTGTACTAAATAATCTAGAGTGAGTAGGAAAGAAATAATGCTTAATCAGTTCAACTGTTCAACTTATTTATAATATAGGGACGCTTTCCGGAAGGTAGAGGTTCTATCTCTTCTACATAGTGTATTTTTATATTAGCATCTTCTCCTAAAATATAATGTAGATTTTCTAGAATCATTTTTTCTTCATTATAATTTTCATTAACTACCAGATTTAGATAATATTCATTGTGCTTTTCTTGTATAAACTGAAACTGATATACATTATTATATTCTTTCATTCTAACATTTAAGGAAAAAGGAGACACCTCTTCACCATTAACATCAAGTAGGTTTTGTATCTTTCTACCAGAAATGGTTCTTAATACTTTTCCATTATAACCGCATGGACATCCTTTACCCAGAACTCCATAATCTCCAGTATCATACCTAATTAAAGGCATAGCATTTGAATAGAGATCAGTCACAACTATTCTACCTTCTTCATCTTCTTCTGCCGGCTCATCAATATTCTTCTTTAAAACTTCAACTATAAATGAAGCTTCATTTATATGATAATTCTCACTTTCAACACATTGATTACCAATTATACCCAATTCCTCCGTAGCATACCTTGCAATCACAGTACAATTAAAAAAATTTTCTATTAATTTTCTCTGCTGACTATTTAAGGGCTCCGAAGTTGTGATAATTCCTAGAATATCGAAAGTATCTGGGGAGATAGCCATTTTTTCACAATACTCAATGATTGAAACAATAACAGAAGGGAACCCGATTATATATCTTGTTTGTCTTATTTTGCTTACAATATTCTTCAAAGATTCTTTATCTAAATGTGTTGGATCTATATGTATTTCGTTTTGTAAAAATAATTTCAATTTACTTTTTGAAACACCTCTGATGAAAGCATGATGCCGTCCCATATAATATTCAATATCTCTGCCAAAGAATAGAACTTCCGCTATTTGTCTTAATTGTTTAGATTTATTTCTATAAAAAATCATAGGGGTTCCAAAAGACCCCGATGTTGTAACTTTCAACAAATTTTCCTTATTGTATTTATTAGATACTAAATTATTTAAGTTGTCCCCGATTTGCTTTTTTGTTATCACAGGGAAATCTTCTAGTTTCTTATTAACACCCTTGTAGTAAGGGGCATTATGTCTTATATCATTTAATAAGTTTTGAAAGCACAATTCCTGTTTGTTGTGTTTCTCGTCAGAACCATAAAACTCTTCTAGGAATTCAAGTTCCCTTGTGATACGTTTGTTTCTAATTATATCAACCATAAAAAATGCTCGATTAATTACCAATTCAAAAAAGTTCATATTAGACTTGTTAAAGTACTTTTTCATTGAAAATCACCCTATATTTCCTTTCCTGGAACTCCGACTATTGTACTGTAATCAGAAACATCACCAATCACAACACTTCCTGCACCAATCTTGGCATTATTTCCTACCTTTTTTCCTGGAATGACAGCTGCATTTGTACCAAGTTCAATACTATCCTTCAACTCAACAAAACCTGACAAAGCGGTTAATGGAAAAACAGAATTAAAATCTCCCATGGAGACATCATGTCCCACAGAACAGTTATAATGAATTAAATTAAAATTTCCAATTTGTATATTAGAAGATAAGGCGACCCCAAAACTTACAATGTTTCCTTTACCAAACAAATTGAATGGAGAGATATCTACATTTGGATGGACTAGATTCGGAAACATTATATTCTCGTTATGTTTTAGTTCCTCATAAATTTTTTTCTTTATACTAGGTTTACCAAAAGCTAAGACCACATTTATAGGAGTAGTTTTCTGTTGTAAAAATTCAATACCACCTAATATTTTATAACCATTGACCTGCCCGCTATTTTGGTCATCCACAAATCCCTTAAAAATCCATTTTTCTTCATTATTGTTGTTAATTGCCTTTATAAGATCTAGTATCCCTCTTCCTAACCCGCCAGATCCATATATATAAATTTCATTTGTATTATCCATTGGTTTTCGTACCCCTAAATCTCTCCATAGTCACTTTTTCATCTTTATTTACTCCATCTGACTTTAAGACTTTCGCTAGTGTCATAAAAAGAATTTTTATATCCAGAAAAAAGGTTTGATTGTCCACATACCAAACATCGTATTTAAATTTCTCCTCCCAAGTAATCGCATTTCTCCCATTTACTTGAGCCCAACCAGTTATCCCAGGTTTAACTTCATGCCTCCTGGCTTGTTCGGGAGTATAAAGGTCTAGATAATCCATTAGCAGCGGTCGTGGGCCTACCAAGCTTAGGTCGCCTTTTAAAACATTAAACAATTGAGGTAACTCATCTAAACTAAGCTTTCTTAATAGATTACCTGTTTTGGTCATTCTCTCATTGTTGGGAAGTAAATTACCTTTCTCGTCAGTTTCATTAGTCATAGTACGGAATTTTTTTATATGAAAAGGTTTCCCATGCAACCCTGGCCTTTTTTGTTTGAAAATCATAGGTCTTCCCATGGTTACTAAAATTAAAAATGATATTATAATCATGGGTATTGCTAGAATTCCAATTACTATTAGCGAGATTGTTAAATCTAATAGCCGTTTCATTATAATTCATCACCTTCCCCCTATTCTTAACTTCCAAACCTTTCTTTAAATATGTTTAATAATCGTTGGGTTAACTTATAGTAATCATGGTTTTGTTCTACGTATCTTTTCCCATTTTCACCCAATTTTCCCCTTTCAACTTCCCCCATCTCTTTTATCTCTTTAATAGATTTTGCCATTAAAGAAGGAGAATCAGATGGAATACTTAGCCCATTCTCTGCCTCTTTAGCAAAGTCAAAACTAGTATCGACAGCAAAAAGCATTGGTTTCTCACTCATCATATAATCAAATAGTTTGTTTGAACTTAGTCCATATTTAAATACCGGTGTAGATTTTAAATGAAATAGGCAACAATCCGAGTTATTTAAGATATGACCAACTTGATCTCTAGGAACCTTATCTAAGAAAGTTATATTATTTAATCTGTATTGCTTCGTTAGAGAAACGAGCTGTTCCTTTTCAGGGCCATCACCTACTAAAAGTAAATGTGACTTATAAGAACTATCAATTTCTAACATCTCAAGTTCATGTGCTGCTTTCACTACTGTAGTAAGTCCATTTGCTAACCCATGAGCGCCCGTAAATGTAACAATGAAATTATCCCTATGAGACCTAAAAAAATCTCTGGCTTCCGTGGCAGTAAAGGGGGAATTTAATGTGTCCTTATATTTTGGATAATCAATCCCATTTGGCACATAGACAATTTTGTCAGAATCTATCTGATATTTCTCGATATGATTTTGGGCATTAGGTAAAACAGATACTATGAGATCAGCCTTCTTGTATAAAAAGCCTTCTATTTTTTTAAGGAGCTTGGCAAAAACAGATTTCTCGTTTAGTGCTCCTAAATCAATAAGAGTTTGTGGCCATATATCTCTAATTTCAAAAACAAATTTCGATGTTGCTTGACGAGAGAGCAAGTAAGCAGCCAAAGCAGTAAACAGATGAACAGAAGAACCCATAATTATATTTGGGGTACTTTCTGTCTTTAGTTTTTCTCTTCCGTATCTATAAGCTCTATAAGAAAAACAAAGTTGATTTAATAGACGCTTTGGACCATTACTTGAATAAGAAGGTGTTTTAAAAAACACTTTCTTATAATTGTCCATTTTCACCTCTTTGTAATACTCTCTCTCTTTGTATTCCTGAGTTTCTTTGTACGAATTATGTAAAAAACTTGATGTGAGTAGTGTTACGTCAACCCCTAATTCAGAAAAGTACTTTGAAAAGCTAGGGTGTCTACCTTCATTTCCCGTAGCGTGATGATTTAGTAGCCATATTTTCATTAATTACTCCTCATTTCGCTTATACAAATTTATTGATCTAAAAATAATCTTTGATTTTATCAACAATATGCTGAGCAGCTTTCCCATCACCATATAAGCTTTTTTGGTAATGACCTGGCTCTATATTTTTAATGGCATTTGAAAGGTTATTCTCCAACGGATTAATTAACTGGTTCCATCCCGCTTCTACTGTTTCAAGCCATTCTGTTTCATCTCTTAATGTAAAACAAGGTACTTTAGCAAAATAAGCTTCTTTTTGCACGCCTCCGGAATCTGTTATTATAGCAGCAGCATGTTTCTCTAAAAGAAGCATCTCCAAATAAGAAACTGGTTCAGAAATGACAACATTTGATGCTTCCTCTAATTCACTTAATAGGTTAAAGGAAGCCAATTTATTCTTAGTTCTTGGATGAAGAGGAAGAAAAACTTGCTTATTAAGGGTTAAAAATGTATCAACTATTGCTTTCATTTTTTCTTCCACATCTGTATTCTCAGCTCTATGTATGGTTGCTAAAATATAATCTCTAGACTCTAATCCAAATTCATTTAACGCATGTTTACTTTCTGCTAATTCCATGTTATACAAAACTGCATCATACATCACGTCACCAATTTGGTAAACACCTTTAGTAATGTTTTCTCTCTGTAGATTATCCACTGCTCTATCAGTTGGCGTGAATAATAAATCAGATACATGATCTGTCATTACACGATTAACTTCTTCTGGCATTTTTTTATTAAAACTTCTTAAACCTGCTTCAATATGTAATACAGGTATGTGTAATTTACTTGCTACTAACGCACCTGCCAAAGTAGAATTAGTATCACCATAGACAATTACTGCATCTGGCAGCTCCTTTTCCATAACTTCTTCTATTTTAATCATCATACTCCCAGTTTGTTTTCCATGTGGCATTGAACCTACCCCTAAATTATAGTCGGGTTTAGGGATATTTAACTGTTCAAAGAAAATACCAGCCATATTATAATCATAATGTTGCCCAGTATTTACCAAAACCTCTGTAAACTCTTCTCTAATTACTCTAGAGACAGTTGCAATTTTTACTAATTGTGGCCGTGTACCAGCTATTGTTACTATTTTCATCAATTAACTTCCTTTCTTTTCTTATCATGTAATTCGGATTCTATCATTTGATATACCTTTAATAACTTCTCTGATTCCTTTTTCCAATTATACTTATCACTTATGTGCTTTTTACCATTCTCACCTAACAAGCAATTTAACTTTTCATTTGAAATAACTACTCTTATTTTCTCTGCTATTTCTTGAGGACAATTAGGATCAGTTACACAACCAGCATTCGTTTCATTTACAAGTTCTCTATATAATTTAAAGTCAGAAGTAATAAAAGGAATACCTAAGGTCATATATTCAAAGACCTTAGTAGGGTATGATTCAAAGTAGTTAGGGTGAGGCTTTAAAATTGCTAGGCCTAGTGAAGCTTTAGATATTACTTCATATGCATCGACAGCTCTCATTTGACCTAAAAATTCTACTTGTTCTTGTAGATTGTATGCTTCAATTTTCCTTTGTAAATCCTCCATCAGTGATTCATTTACATGCCCAATGCACTTAAAATGGTATTTCATCCCGTTTCTGGATAATATATATAGTGCTTCTATTATCTCTTCTATCCCTCTGATTTTTGAGACCCCTCCTAGATATACAATATATTTTTCTTTATATTCTGTTGAAGGAGGAAAGAGGGTAGTATCCGGGAAATTCTGTACCACTGCTAAGTTATAAAATTTAGGAGAAAAATACTTTTTATACGATTCTTCTGCAAGTATTAAAACAAAAAATCTGCATGCTAGTAGTTCAAATCCCCTATAAACTTTAGAAATGAATGACCTTAAAGGTATATGACTCTTGAATTTGATGTTTAAAGCATTATTTTCATGGATGTCATAGATAACTTTCTTTCCCTTGACTCTAAGTAATAGTCCCACAAATATCAATTCAGGATCGTGAAAGTGATACACATGTGCATTTTCTTTTAAAGCTTTTATATATGCTAATCTAGATACCTTAAAAATTCTTTGCAGTCTATTTTTAGGCTTAGGTAATTTATTAATCTTAATACCATCAATTACTTCATTACTATCGTGTGGCACTATATAGGAAACTTCATATCCTTGTTTTTTTAACGTTTTTAGTTCTTTATAAAAGATACGTATGTCAAAAAGGGAATGTACCGTGCTTACCATACAAACCTTCATAAGATTTATTCTCCTTTAACGCTAAGCTATTTATACACATTGCTAACCCCATAAAACTAAAATAGTATCTATTGTCATTTAAATCACCACTTATAAGTGAATTAACACCTAAAAA
Source organism: Virgibacillus xinjiangensis (assembly GCF_042643145.1). Classification (NCBI taxonomy): domain Bacteria; kingdom Bacillati; phylum Bacillota; class Bacilli; order Caryophanales; family Bacillaceae; genus Virgibacillus; species Virgibacillus xinjiangensis. The sequence continues at coordinate 14,685 of NZ_JBHRSA010000026.1, read as the reverse complement.
AATTAAAATTAATGTTATCGTTCTAGAAATATAAGAGCTAAACAGCAACTTTTGTAGCGGAATAATATGAATTAGAAAAAAAAGCAATAACCCAAGAATCCCTAATTCTACACCCACCTCGAGCAATATATTATGAGGGTAAGACCTTTCGTCACTACCATAATTTAATATCCCCCAAGAACCAATTCCATGCCCAAATAAAAATTCATCCTTCCATAATTCTATACCGTTCATATAATGAGTAACTCTCGCTCCTGCAGAGGAGCCAAAATCGTCTTGTGTAAAAACCACTAGCACCCTGTTTATTGACGAAGGCAATTTATCATTAACAAAAAGGTAAAGCATATAGAGTGTAATGAGGATAAATCCACTGAATAAAGTAAAAAACGATTTTTTGATTTGTATGGTTGAGCGTCTTATATAGATTGCTCGTATGAAGAGATAAGTCAGGGCTATAAGTATGGCTAATAGCGGTCCTCTAGAGCCTGTACTAAACATTACACTAATAACCACTGCTAAAAATATGTATAAACTCACTTTATATTTCTTACTTTTCACTTTAAACAATGAATAACTTAAAGTAATTATAAATAACAATCCTAATATTCTTGACACCCCTATATAATTACCCCCAAGGACATTTATAAATTTCATATTCTCTGAAGTTAAAATGGAGACAATGGACTCTGCAAGAATCCATACACCAAAAGCAGACACCATAAAAAGAAATCTATATACTCGTTGAACATTACTAGATATAATTAAAGAAGTAGCTAGTACTGACCACAATGTTAATGTCCATAAATAGAAAGTTTTCTCATATGCATATTCTGTACTAGGTGTCCAGTATAATGACATTAATACATAAGATAAAAACACTAAAAAAGTTAAGATAAATAAAAGCGACGTTGTGGAAAACTTACATTTATTTCTATATATTATTAAAACACCTGCACAAACACTCGCCCCAAAAAAAAATGCTGTTAAATCAAAAGGAATCCATTCAAACCTAGGATCTGCTTTGTAACGACCGGCAAATAAGAATAACACAAATAATGTTTCAAAGGACAATATCCATCTAATTATACTTTTAATTCTATCCATTTTTCTCCACCGCTGTTTTAATTAAATCAATTTCTTTCTGAGTTCTTGTATCCCAAGATTCAAATAAAGAATTGGCATAAGAAGTGGCGTTACGTTTAACTCTTACTTTTTCTTCTTCCCTACATAATAAATTTATTATTATATTCTGAGCTTCATGTAAATTATCTATTAGGAATCCATTTTCATTATTATTTATAATACCATTTAACGAATCATCATTATTAGCTATTACAATTGCCCCGTTTAATAATGCTTCTATTACCACATTTCCCAAGTTAGAATATTTATAAAAAGACAATACTGCTATACTCTCTCTATAATATTCAAATAATTCTTCTTGTGAAACTGTGCTCAAATATTTAACATTCTCTTTCAAATTAAATTGTACTATCAAGTCTTGAAGGTATTCCCAATAACCATTGTCAGATATATGCCCTACAAGAATAAGATTAATGTCTTTATAACCAGCATCATGGATATACTTTAATAATTCAACTGCCTTTTCCTGCTGTTTCCATTCTGTTATTCTTGCAGCATACAGAATGAATCGACTATTTCCTATATTAGGTTGATTTTCTTTAATCGTGAGCTTATTTACTCCATTAATCCAATAGTAAAAGTTAAATCCGTCTTTCTTTCCTATCTTTTTATATACTTTATCTCCCTGTGTCCCATCGTTAGTAATTAACAAGAAATCTTTTTTTAAACGGAATGCCAAATACTCTAATGGATGTCTTCTTATAACACTTAATTTGTTATTGTTAATTTCATTCATAAGGAAGGTTCCATATAATCTATGCCCACTGGGAACTTTTAACTTTCGAGCTACCCAGCTCCCTATAGTTCCAAAAGAACCATGAACATAAATAAAATCATAATTCCCTTTTTTTGCAAGAGAATAGATTTTTTTATATGTCTTCCATAATAATATAGGTGTTCTCCCACTAGTACCCCAAGGTATCAAGTGAATATTACTTTTATCTAAAAAACCCCTATTTTCATTCACCTTTTTATTAAATTCGCTTGTACCCACAATCATATCTACCTGGTGATTTTCCCTTATAAGTCTCTCTAGAGGATTTATAAAAGCTGGCATTCCTCTAGGTTCTTCACCATCTATGATAATATCTTTCAACCCACTCCACATACCTGTAACATATAAAATATTCAATTACATAACCCACCCATCAAAGTTTTAACTCACGATACTAAAATGACCCAATTATAAAGACTCTCAAAAGCAAAGTTATTATAAATGGAAATACTGCAAAAGTGGTAATAAACGCTATGGTAATATATATTCTTACATTAATTATTGATAGTGTATAAAACAGCATAATTAACTTAACAATTACTCCTGCCAAACCATATAAGCCTACTGCTAAAAGAGGTTCCTTATAAACAACCGATCCTAATAATAGAGCAACAAGTCTTAATACCAATAAACAAATATCAAATATTAAATAGATTTTCTGCTTACCAAGAATTAGATATATGCTTGTGATAGCTGATGTACAAAACACAAATAATATAGAAGGGCTTAGAAGCCTAGAAAATTGACCTGCAATTTCCCATTCTTCCCCAAATATAAACCTGAATAAAATGTCTCCAAAACCGAATACAATCGACATTGGTATAGACCCAATAATTAACATATTTCGAAAGGTTTTTAGGGTTAGATTTTTGAACTTCTTGTTACTAACACCATAATATTTCGCTGCCTGCTGATAAAAAACCTGAGATACTGAACCGCCAATTAAATTCATCGGTAGATTAAGAAACCTATATGAGAGGGAATAAAACCCCACGACTGAACTTGAGAAATAACCAGTTAATAAGAATATTGGTAATTGTAATGAGAAGGAATTAAAAAAACTAGACCAAGTTGAATAGATAGGAAATTCCTTATAGGTTTTAGCTAACCTCAAAGTGTTCTTAACATTAACTTTTACTAAGTTTATTTTACTTTCTCTAATTGAAATATAGGCCAGTCGCAGACTTGAAATTAATTGACCAAACAATTGCCCAAAGATTAAGCCATTACCCAAAAAATTTGACCATCCCATAATGACTTGCGATCCTGATAAGCTTGAGGATTGGAAAACACGATTAATAGCTAATCGCTTATAAGCCCTTTCCCTACTATTCCAATAGTTAAAGCTTTTAAATATTCCTAGGAATAATACAGAGATAGGAATAAAGTATAAATAAGGTGCTATTTGTTTATCACCTAAAATTGTTGATAATTCGTGATTAAAAATAGTATTAATCACTAGAAGAGAAGAACTGAATATAATAGCTACATATAAGGATAATTTTAATAAATCCAAAGCATCTTGTTTATCTCTAGGTAGTACTATAGCCATCTCGTACCTAGCATTAGAGAACACACTAAGGACAGAAGTGATTGCCACGTATAAGCCTAATAATCCAAATTCTTCTGGCGAGAATATTCGCGTCAAAATTGGAGAAATTATAATAGGTACTAACTGAGCAATTGTTGTTCCCGTTAGTAATGTACCAATATTCTTTAGAAACGAACTGTTAATTTTTTTTTTAACTCTCATCCATAATTCCACTATTTACATCCTTAAATTTACATTTGTTAATATTCAAATGATAGTTGTTCAACTTCGTTTTGACCTAATTAGGGTGGGGAGAGAAGAATACCCCCCTCCGCACACCTTACCTTACCTAACAAAAAAGGTTTATTAATTATAATTTGTAATACTTTTCATTCTTAGGTGAATACCCATAAGAATTCCTAGTATCAAATACTGCTGCTGAATGCGCTAATATCCTATCATAATCAAAGGAACTATGATTAGTAGCAATCAATACTAAATCAGCATTATTTAGCATTTCATTAGTTGCTGATGGGATTGGTGTGTTTAGACCTTTTTTATACTTGAATTCTTTAACATAAGGATCAACTGCTGTCCAGTTAGCCCCTCCATCATCCAGCTGTTCTAATATAGGTAACACTGGCGATTCACGGTAGTCATCAATATCTTTCTTATAAGCTACGCCTAAAACTAAGATGTTAGAGCCATTCAGAGCTTTTCCATCCTTATTTAGAATTTCCATTATTCTCTTTACGATATAGTCTGGCATTTCATTATTAATTTCGCCAGCGGTTTCTATTAACTTAGTATGATAATTATATTCCCGGGCTTTCCATGTCAAATACCATGGATCAATAGGAATACAGTGTCCGCCCAGGCCTGGACCAGGATAGAAAGGCATAAATCCATATGGTTTAGTTGCTGCTGCATCTATCACTTCCCAAACATCAATCCCCATTTTATTACATAGGACAGCCATTTCATTAGCTAAACCAATATTGATGTTACGGAAGGTATTTTCAAGGATTTTTTCCATTTCAGCTACAGCAGGACTAGACACTTGGTGAATATCACTATCTAATACATTGCTATACATTGTTGCTGCGACTTTTGTGCAGTTTTCCGATACGCCACCAACAACCTTTGGCGTGTTTTTTGTTTTGAATTCTTTATTTCCAGGATCAACTCTTTCTGGAGAATACGCCAAGAAAAAGTCTTCTCCACATTTAAGGTTTGAATTCTCTAGAATAGGTTTAAGAATTTCTTCCGTAGTTCCTGGATAAGTTGTACTTTCTAATACAATAAGCATTCCTTCATGAAGATAATCAGAAATTTCCATAGCTGAACTTTCTACATAAGAGGTGTTCGGCTGCTTATATATATCCAAAGGAGTAGGCACACAAATAGCTACTGCGTCTATTTCTTCAATAAGAGAATAATCGGTAGTTGCTTTTAGTTGTTTATTATTAACAATATCTCTTAGTTCATCGTCTACAACATCACCAATATAATTGATTCCTTGATTTACCTCTTCTACTTTTTCTTGTTGTATATCGAAACCAATTACTTTGTAGCCAGCTTTGGCTTTTTCTACTGCTAATGGGAGTCCAACATACCCTAATCCGACCACCCCTATTACAGCAGTCTTATTTTCCAGTTTTTCTATTAATTGGTCTGCTAATTTATTATTGTTTTTAGTTATTTGCATATTCTTTCTCCTTTATCATTTGTATTGGTTCATTGACTTTCGCTGATTCATAAAATGATAGTACCAGTTCTAATGATCTTCTGCCTTCTTCTCCACTAACAGCCGGTTTCCTCTCTTCTTTTATAGCTTTAACCATGTCATCAATAATGCATTGGTGGCCAGGCACGCCGAATGGATCTTCTTCTACCCTTGCTTTTAATGCATTTACTTCTTCTTCCATACCTTCGACTTCTAGATACTCAAAATAGATAGCGTTTTTACCACCAATCTTCACAGTGCCCTTCTCACCAAATAACGTAATTGATTCTTCAAAGTTTTGTCCATACGCAGTTGTGGCAGCTTCTACTACACTAAGTGCCCCTGATTTAAATTTAATAAGACCTGTAGATACATCTTCTGCTTCAATCTGGCGAAGGCGAGTTGCTTCCATACTGAATATCTGCTCTGGTTCACCCATGAACCATAATAATAAATCGAGATTATGGATTGCTTGGTTCATCAATGCTCCACCATCAAACTCTTTTGTTCCCCGCCACAAGGCTTGATCATAATATTCTTGATTCCTGTTCCAATTCACAATGGCGTTTGCATGACTAATTTTACCCAGCAGGTTCTGATCGAGTATTTTCTTCAATTCTCGAACAACCGGGCGAAAGCGATTAGGGTGAACAATGGATAATTTAACATTATTATAATCACAAGCATCAATTATTCTATCAGTATCTTCCAAAGTCATAGCAATGGGCTTTTCCAAAATAATGTGTTTTCCTGCATTAGCTGCCTTTATTGCTAGAGGTGCATGAAGACCAGTCGGTGTACAAACAGACACAACGTCTATATCATCTCTATCCAGCATTAAATCTAACTCTTCATACGGGTCAACCCCATATTCATTCACATAAAATTCCATTGCAGAAGGTACCTTATCACTTACCGCTACAAGTGTTGCACCTTCCACTGCTTCAATTGCTTTTGCATGCTTCTTGGCTATAAAGCCACATCCAATAATTGCAAAGTTCACTAGACATTCACTTCTTTCCTAATTATTTTATTTCACCCTTGGATGGCCATCAGATTGCGATCCATATATACAATTTTCATTAATGCATCTTTCAATTCAACGTTAGAGTAACCATAGAAATTGTTGATAAGATCTTTTAGTAATTCGCTTTCCACTTGAACCGTCCGACCAACATAAATCTTCTCATATATTTCGCCAGGAAGGACTTCATCCTCTCCAAGAAGCTCCTCATACATCTTCTCACCTGGTCGGATGCCTGAAAATTCAATTGGAATCTCCTCTTCCGTATAACCAGAGAGTCTAATCAAGTTTTTAGCCAAATCGACTATTTTCACAGGTTCACCCATATCCAATACAAAAATCTCTCCACCCTTTGCAAGCGTTCCAGCCTGGATGACCAGACGGGATGCTTCTGGTATGGTCATGAAGTAGCGGGTCATTTCCGGATCTGTGACAGTAACCGGGCCTCCCTGTTCAATCTGCCTCTTGAACAGTGGAATAACACTGCCCCGGCTTCCGAGTACGTTTCCGAATCGGACGGCGACGAACTTAGTTCGGCTTCGCTGTGCTAGATCCTGAACAACCATTTCAGCAATCCGCTTGGTGGCCCCCATGACATTGGTCGGGTTCACTGCTTTATCAGTGGATACCATCACGAATTTACCGACACCGAATGTATCGGCAGCTTCGGCGACATTTTTCGTGCCGATGACATTGTTCTTCACCGCTTCATGCGGATTATGCTCCATCAATGGCACATGCTTATGTGCAGCAGCATGGTAGATGATTGCCGGCTGATGGGTATCGACTATTTCAAAGATGCGCTCGCGATCCTGAACATCGGCGATCAGTGGAACTATTTCTGTTTCCGTGTCATCGAATGTCCTTCTCAATTCCATATCAATGGAGTAGATGCTAAATTCCCCGTGACCGACAAGCAATATCTTATCTGGAGAGAAGCGCATCAACTGTCGAGTAAGTTCCGATCCGATCGAGCCGCCGGCACCCGTCACCATGACCGTCTGTCCTTCGACATAGTCTGCGATGGCATTGATGTCGAGCTCCACCGGGTCCCTGCCAAGCAGGTCTTCCACTTCGACATTTTTCAGATGGCTGACAGACACTTTTCCGGTCATCAGATCCTCGATTTTGGGAATCATCTGTACCTTGGCGTCCGTCTTGTTGCATTCTGCGACAATCTTATTCAATTCCTGGGATTGTAAGGATGGAATGGCAATGACGATTTGCTCGATTTCCATCTCGTCGACTGCTTCCTTGATCCCTCTTACCGTCCCGACAACTGGCAGGTTATACACCTGCATCTTCTGCTTGGTAAGGTCGTCATCGACAAAGGCGACCGGGCAGAGTTCGGTATTATTCTGTTCATTTTTCAGCTGTCGGGCGATCATCGCACCAGCAGCTCCGGCACCGACGATCAATGTGCGCTTTTTGTTGGTTCCTTGGTTTATGTAACGATCTCTGACTACGCGCCACATGAACCGTGAGCCGCCGATCAGGATGATATGTAGCAACCAGGTGACGATGAGTGCCCTGGTATAGAGGTTGAAGCCGGTAGCGAAATACTGCACAATCGCTGCAGCGACGATGGATAAGCTGATCGCCTGAACGATGGCAAGCAGCTCCCCGACACTCGCATAGGCCCATACTTTGTTATAGAGATTGAAGGCAGCAGCAAAGACATGATGAAAGATTAATAGTGCAACAGCGCTGAGGACAATGCCTTCCAATTCGGTGACATCGGTGTATGGGTAGACCACCCATGCAGCAATGAAAATGGCGGAGCTGACAATCAAGGAATCAAGCAGCACCAGGAATGTCAGTCTTTTACGATAGGACAATGTACTATCTCCTTTCCAGGAATAATGAAAGTTTTGTAGTTTGAGAGGTTTATACTAGTGGGTTTTGGGTGTGATATGATATGTTAAGAAGTTATCTTTTGACAGATTAGATATCTCATTAAGAAAGGATATCACATTTTCTCTCCCCTTGATAGACAATTTGTAAAAAATATGTCGTAATTTACACCCGCTTTACATAAGCAGGACACCTCAACCTTACTTCTCTCTAATATGGTAACGGATTAAAAAATAAAAGCATACCCCCACAAAAGGCATGCTTCTATCGTACTACATTTCCGGTCATTAATTTAGTGACCGAACATAAAAAAAGTCATAGCTTCCAGTTCCTGCCAATTCATTTTTTGAGCAGTTCCTGCAAAAAGTGGATAGCCTCGGAACGGGTGCGGATCTCCAGCTTATGATAGATCCCGCTGATATAATTCTTCACCGTCCCCTCCCCTAGGTAGAGACGCTGGGCGATCTGCTTGTTCGACATATTATCCATGAACAGATAGGCAATGTCGATCTCCCGTTTGGTGAACTCCAGTCCATTCTTCTCAAGTTTCCGGGCGAGCAGTTGTTTATTATCCATGGTTAGCTCGCGGATTTTTGACGTCAGGATGCGAGCCGCCTTGCCGGAGATGACCGAATCACCAAGATGGACCGCCCGGATGGCCTGCAACAATGTTTCGGCATGGAGCTCCGTCAATAGAAACCCATCTGCTCCCACATTGATGCCGCTGATCACCATTTCTTCATCCGCTTCCGACGAGAGCATGATTACCTTTATTCGCGGATGGTTTTGCTTGATCTGCACTGTCGCCTGGATTGCTTCCATTTGCAGCCTGCACAAGTCCACGATGGCTATATCCGGTTCCTTTTCACCAACAAGACGAACTGCTTCGTCTCCGTTTTGCGCACATCCGACAATATGAAGGTCTTCCACAGGACGGATGATCGCCTCGATGCCGTCCTGCATCAAGGGTTGGTCTTCCACGAGCACTATATCAATCATTTCCGCGCCCTCCTTCCAGCGTCTAGTAGATTTCTTTGTTATAGGGAAGTGTTCATTTGATGGAGGTATAATGTGTGAAATGAGGAAAGAAAAAAATGCCTGGAATCGCCATATTGCGGTTCCGGCACCTTATCATCAATCTATCCTAATAGAATTTCGCACTGGGGCTGCATGCCCTTGCTTAAAAGATTCCGAGGAATTTCTTCTTTTTGATGGGCTGCGGTTCCTCCTGGTTGACATTGGACCCTTCTACCAGCAGTTCCGCATTCTCCATCAGCAGCATGAATGTCTCATATCCATGCTGTTCGCGGATTTCATGATAGGCGTCCTGCATCCAGAACCTCCGTGAAGTTGTATTATGCGCGTCGGAAGCGATAAAGTGGGTCAATCCAGATTCCACCAGCTCATGGGAGAATTTGCGGATCTTCTTCCCGAACTTCCCGGCAACACTTCCAGCCGTCACCTGGGATAGTGCTCCATTCTGGACAAATTCGAACAAGATGGAAGGATGCTCGAGCAGCTCCATATTGCGCTCCGGATGGACGATCACCGGCTTGTACCCGGCTACCTGCATATCAAACAGCATCCGTCTCGCATAACGCGGCACATGATCGGAAGGAAATTCGACGAATACATAACGGGTATCGTTTGTAAGGGTGACCAATTCATCGTCCTTCAAATCATCCACCATTTCCCCGTACAGGCGATTTTCCTGTCCAGGGAGCACAACGAGTGGAATCTCTGCTGTCTGAAGAGCTGAATTGAGGCTTTCGACAGCGAGCAGAATATCTTCTTTTTCATTCATATATTTACCATTGTGGTTATGCGGAGTGGCAATGATCGTCCGGATGCCTTCCTCCACGGCGGCCTTCCCCATATCCAGACTGTCTTCCAGCGTACGGGCACCGTCATCCACACCTGGCAATATATGGCTGTGTATATCAATCATCAACGTCACTTCCTGCTTCATGGAAATTCATTTCTGTTATCTCCCAGTATAACAGGAAGCTGTTTCATTCTACAAGTTGTCTATTATCTGAAAACGAGCCACTTGCGTTTTTTCTGCACACGTTCTGGGATTTCGCGCTCTGCTGCAGAACCGGTAATAACCGCCTCTGCGTTATCCATCAGCTGGAACATATAGTCACTGCCGTAATCGGACTTGACTTTTTTGTAGGCAACCTTCAGATAGAAGCCGCGTTTCTTCGTGTCATGAGCGTCTGAAGCAAGCAGGTGGGCAAGATTTGCTTCCAGCAATTGGTTGGCGAACTTTTCCACTTTCTTTCCAGACCTGCCGACCAGGCTGGCAGCGGTGACTTGTGTGAGTGCACCATTTTTCACCATGCGGTAGAGCTTGTCCGGCTGTTCCATGATTTCGTGATTGCGTTCTGGATGGACGATGATCGGCTTATATCCGGCAAGCTGCATATCGAATAGCAGCTGTGTCGTATACTGTGGGACATGTGACGTAGGCAGTTCTACCAGTACGTAATTATTATCATTTACGGGCAGCACCTTGCCTGCCTGCAGATCCTGCAGCATTTCGCCATATATCCGGGTTTCCTGCCCTGGAAGGATTTCCACCGGGATATTTTCCAACTGCAGCTGGCCATTCAAATAATCCACCGCTGCTATTACCTGATTCTTCGTGTTAACATACGATCCATTTTCATGATGAGGGGTCGCCACTATTTTCCGGATCCCTTCATCCGCAGCCTTTTTGGCCATTGCGAGGCTTTCCGTCAATGAACTGGCCCCATCATCCACGTCAGGCAAAATATGACTGTGAATATCAATCATTCAATCACTCCTATTCTCCGTATACCCTGTTTTTCTATCTCTGAATCCCTATGGGACACTGATATAATCCGTATTGACGCTGTTGTCTGTCATTCCATAGTAGCATATGAAAATTCAATTTTGTAGGTATTTAGAGTCATGAAACGGTCATTTTATTGGTATAAAAGTCATGAACAACATATGTGTTGGGAGTGTCGAATAACCACGAAGTGAGGAATGGTAAGCCACGAGGAAATAGTAATACCTATGACTTTTGAGGAAATTTTTTACAATCGAAATAAAAAAACTCTCCACCCGGTTGGATGGAGAGTAATTCTATCAACTGTTTCCGTAGTAGTAATAGTAATTGGCTTCTTTCTTATTCCGATCATTCAGGACCGTGCCAAGCACCTTGGCATTGACGGATGAAATCGCATCAATCGCCTTCAGTGCTGCATCGTTTTCCGTCTGCTTGCTGCGCACCACCAGCACGGCGCCGTCCACCAGTGTGGCAAGAATTTGTGAGTCCGTCACCGCAAGAACAGGCGGGGTATCGAAAATGACGATATCGTAAGCCTGTTTGGCTTCTTCCAATAAACGGACCATCCGGTTGGAGGCCAGCAGTTCCGATGGGTTCGGAGGAATCGGACCACAGGACATCACATCCAAATTGTCGACATCACTCTGTCCTACAGCATCCTGCAGGGAGGTTTCACCTACGAGGACATTACTCAATCCTTTCAGATTATCCAGGCGGAACGTGTAATGGACGGTCGGTTTCCTCAGGTCGGCATCAATCAGCAACACACGTTTTCCTTGCTGCGCATAGACCACGGCAAGGTTCGCTGTCGTCATCGACTTGCCTTCCCCTGGCCCTGCCGATGTCACCAGCAGGGACTGCAATTTATGATCCACCGAAGAGAACTCCAAGTTTGTCCGGACCGTCCGATACTGTTCGGATATTGGCGACCGGGGACTCAGTTTGGTAATCAGGGAACGTACTTTACTGTTTTTCTTAGACTGATCTTTTTTGCGCGCCATCTAGTCCACCCCTTCTCGCTCTCATTCCGGTGCCCATCTCGGCGTCCACCCGGATATCATTGTCATCCACATGGGAAATCACACCTAATACAGGAACCTGCAGTGTTTTTTCAATATCATCTTCTGTCTTGATCGTGTTGTCCAAGTATTCCAGCAGGAAGGCAATACCTACACCCACCATGCCTCCAAGCACGATTGCAATTGCGATATTCAGCAGCGGATTCGGTGCAACTGGTGATGGCTCTTCACTCAGCTCTGCCTCTGACAGAATGGTTACATTATCTACATTCATGATATCAGGAATTTCATCCTGGAATACTTCCACGGTCGTATTGGCAATGTCTGTTGCCCTTGCCGGATCAGGGTCTGTGGCAGTCACTGTTACTACCTGGGATTGTTCGGCATTCTGCACTTGAATCTTATTTGCCAGCTGGGAACTGCTGTAATCCACCCCAAGCTCCTCGGCTACTTGATCCAAAATGGCCGGACTCTTGATAATGACATTATATGTATTGATAAGTTCAACATTTGTCCGAAGCTCATTGGATGTATACATCTGTTCTTGATCTTGCTCGCTCTGATTCACCAGAAACTGTGAACTATTTTCATAGGTCGGTGTCAACACAAAAAAGCTGATGCCTGCAGCAATCAAGGCCGCTCCTACGATCAAAGCGATGATCATCACCAGCCGCTTCTTGATCACTTCAAAGATTTCTTTCAAGGAAATCGTTTCTTCCATTCTTCTACCTCCGCTTTCTCGCTCCCTCCTGACAGGAAACTTTGATGTTCTGAAACTGAAGAATAATCATTGCTGTATTTTACGTCTACCTCTTCTATTTCGACAGTATAAACGAAATTATAACATATAAAAAGCAAATAATAAGATTAATTTTATGTAAATAAGATAAATGCACCAAAAATGTAAATTTTATCCATGACTATTTGTTGGGATTTTCATTGGTACAGATAAGTAATTTGGGTACTTTCTATTATATAGGGTGTATGGGCATGCGTTTATAAGGATAAGAGTCTCTTAATATAGGTGAAAATTTTACTTCTTCTTAACATGATTTGCAGGGCTACGAGGAATCAGCCCTTGCGGTTGCTGCCGACTGCCGGCGAGTCCTGGCATTTTATGTATTACATTGTATTACGCTGTATTACAGTTGCGTTACAAATAGGCTAACCATCTAGCCTTCCGACAAAACCGGGTATATACTAAAGTTAAATTCTAGCAAAGCTGGTAGAAAAAGATAATTTCTACAAGATTGATAGAAAAAACTACTGAATCATTTACAGGGGGAAAACAGAATTGGCTAACAAGAAATTTATCATGTCGGTTACTGCATCGGCAGCCATCGCATCTGCAATTTATGGAGCAGACGAAGTCGACGCAGCTTCTTATAAAGTACAAAGCGGCGATACATTATGGAATATCTCACAACAATATAACACCAGTGTTTCTCAGTTGAAGTCGATCAATAATCTATCCAGCAATATCATCTACCCAAACCAAGTGATTGAAACATCATCGAACTCTAATTCCAGCTCAAACTCCAACACTAGTTCAAACACTTCAACCAACACTACTACTTATACCGTGAAAAGCGGAGATACTTTGAGCGGTATTGCCTCCAAACATAATATCTCTCTTTCCAACCTGAGAAATTGGAATGACATCAGCGGACACCTGATCTATCCAGGAGACAAGCTGACTGTAAGCAAGTCAGGAAGCTCTAGCTCTTCCAGCAGCTCTAACACAAGCACTACTTCTTCAGGAAATAGCGGTTCCGTAGCATCTACCAAGATCTATAGCGTTAAATCCGGTGATACACTATCCCGTATTGCCCGGAACCATGGTGTGAGTGTATCTGACCTGAAAAGCTGGAACAACCTGAGATCTGATCTGATCCGTGTCGGCCAGAAGCTAAGCATCGATGGCAAGAGCTCAAGCTCGTCCAACTCTAGTGCAAGCTCTAGCTCTTCCAGCAGCTCTTCTTCCAATGGATCCAGTGGATATAATGTGGATCAGCTGATCAGCGGTGCAAAAAGCCAGATGGGCACACCTTATGTATGGGGTGGAACTTCCTCTTCCGGTTTTGACTGCAGCGGATTCATCTACTGGGCATATAAGCAAGCCGGCAAGGACGTACCACGTACATCCACAGACGGATACTTTGACCGCTCTCATTATGTAAGCAACCCGCAGCCAGGAGATCTCGTATTCTTCAAGAATACTTACCGTCCAGGAATCTCCCACATGGGTGTCTATCTTGGAAACGGCAAATTCATCCACGCATCCAGCAGCCAAGGCGTTACCATCAGTGATGTAAACGACCCATACTACTGGGGCAATAAATTCGACAGCTACAAGCGTCTATATTAATCAAATCATTAGAAAAAAATATCCTCTCCAGCTCTCGCTGGAGGGGATTTTTCATTAGGGGGAATAATGTAAGTCAGTCAGGAAAAGGGAAGCTACTAGGGATAGTAACAACCCCCTAATGGGAGCTTTGTACTATAGTTGTACCCCGGGTGAGTGGAGGGTAAACCTTATTTGGATATTTTTTTGGTAATTTTTTGGTGAGGGTGCGGTGGTGGGGCCTGAGTGAGGGTTGCTGGCGCCCGACTGGCGGTGGGCGGGGCCCGAGTGCGGCGTTGTGGCGCCTGAGTGGCGGAGGGCTAGGCCTGAGTGCAGCATACCGGCGCCCGACTAGCGCAGCTCACGGCCCGAGTGCGGTATACCGAGTCAAGTCCTCATTGTTGTGTAAATTCTAGTTACAATTTTTCAACCACTTATTGATTATATGGAA
>NZ_JBHRSA010000025.1:0-85300 GCF_042643145.1 Virgibacillus xinjiangensis | reverse complement strand
CGTATACGGGTCCGTACGTACGGTGGTGTGAGAGGACGGAGGTTAGTCACCTCCTCCTACTCGATTAATCTTGCAGGTAGATGGTATCTTGTTCATCCAGGCGGAAGGCAGAACGATGCCGTCCAATCAGGCTCAGACTATGCATACCGCGGGTTATAGTTACGTAAAGTAATTTCAGATCTAGTTCATGATCGGAATAAGTTTCGTCAAAAGAAGTAATGATGACCGCATCGAATTCCAGCCCTTTGGCCAGATATGAAGGAACAATGACCAAGCTGTGTTCAAGTTCATCGGTGTCTTTTAGAAGCTGCACATCCATCTGCTTCTTCAACTGTTGATAGATCCACTTGCATTCCTTTTCGGTTTTACCAATCACAGCTATAGACCTGAAACCCTTCTCCTGCTCCTGGTGTATCTTCTCAGCTAATTCTTCCAACAGCTGTTTCTTTGTATCAACAAGAATTATGGAAGGTTTTTCTCCATGCCGCACCACCGGTTCTGCAGCCGGAAGGTCCTTACCCAGCTTCCCTAATAATGCATTCGCCAAGTCCATAATCTCTACTGTTGTCCGATAGCTTTTCTGCAGTGTCAGATAATTGGCGTTCGGAAGAGCATGGGAAATAAATGAGGCCCAGTCTTCTGTTCCACGATAGGCATGAATTCCTTGGGAGAGGTCTCCGAGAATGGTGAAAAGATTTGTTCCGGTCGCCCGGCGCAATGCACGGATTTGCAGAAGATTATAATCCTGTCCTTCATCAATAACAACATATTTCATTTTCAGCTCTTTCGGAATGCCTTTGATATATGTATGCAGATATAAAATGGGAGCCAGATCTTCCAGGTCAAATACATTCTGCTTTAAGCCGGCGGATTGTATGGTCAGTTTTTCAATTTCCTGTGCACTAAAATCATCTCCCGCATATTTTTCTAATAGCTTACGGTCGGTCAGGAGTTCCTTGTAATAATCAATCCCGTGTTTTTTCGGGAACTTTTTCATATAATCGGCAACCATCTTTTTTGTGACACCCTTTACTTCCGCCGTACGCTTTTCCTTATTGTCCAGCAGCCGTACCATCTTTTCCCGGCGTTCTTCCCCTTTATAACGGGAGTTAATTTGGTCATACCTCTCTTCAAAGCTTTCTTCAATCTGTTGAAGAATTTTCTTTTTCCGTTGTTGGAAATTGGACTTCAACAGTTCTTGGATCTTCTCCTTCCGCTTTTCAAACGGAAGATATTGGTAATCCTTGATGAACAATTGCCTCAGTCTTTTAGACGGATAG
Source organism: Virgibacillus xinjiangensis (assembly GCF_042643145.1). NCBI lineage: Bacteria > Bacillati > Bacillota > Bacilli > Caryophanales > Bacillaceae > Virgibacillus > Virgibacillus xinjiangensis. The sequence continues at coordinate 84,020 of NZ_JBHRSA010000025.1, read as the reverse complement.
AGACGGAATCTGCTGATAAACACATCATCTTCCGGTACATAATTGTTGCGGATATCCTTCAGGTAACGCTTCAGGATATTTTCAAACCGGATGGACCCTTTCAGCTGAGAGACCCATTTAATATCTTCCTTCCCTTCAGTTTCCGGAGATATCAAAGCCTTGAGCTTTTCATTCGCATCCGTTAATTTCAACCGTTTCCCTAGACAGGCAAATACATAATCCGAAAAAGTCGTCTGCCTTATTTTCTCCACTCCGAGTTCTGGCAGTGATTCCGCAATAAAATTGATGAACATCTTATTCGGAGCGAGAATCATCATCTCCTCCGGTGCTACTTTTCCGGAATAAATATAGATGAAATAGGATAGCCGATGCAGGGCAATGGTCGTTTTCCCACTTCCTGCAACTCCCTGAACAATCATCGGCTTCTGCAAATCAGCCCGAATCACGTTGTTCTGTTCCTCTTGAATGGTTGCTACAATATCATTGAGCCGCTTATCGGATGTCTCCGACAGGGAGCGCTGCAGAAGCTCATCACGTGTCGTTACATCGATATCCCTAATTTCTTCCAGTTCGCCATGCTCAATCAAATATTGGCGCTTAAGTGCCAATTGCCCCCTCTGTTCCCCTTCTTCCGAGTCATAGGAGACTTCCCCAAGCCGTCCGTCATAGTAAATGTTAGCAATCGGAGACCTCCAGTCGACGATGACCGGTTCTTGGTTATCACGCCGATATAGGGAAACTTTTCCGATATAATAGGTTTCCGTCTGATGGGCACCGTCCCGGTCGAAGTCCACCCTTCCGAAATAAGGCTTGTGCTTAATGTTGCTGAGATTCCGTATATCCCCCTGTATCAGTTCCAATAGCCTAGCATTTGTAAGTATATTGATATAACTCAGACTGCTGTCCAAATGATCAAGATTGACAAAAGCATCTTTGATATTCTCCTTGTATCCTCCCTGTGTAGTAGAAGCCACTTCCAAGATGGACTGAATGTAATCTTTCGTGTATTCCAGCCGATTTTTCTCATTTTTGTAATCCGGGTGATCCTTCGGTGAACTCACTCTACCTTCCCCTTTCCTGTTTCTTCCATGCAACTCTTGCCTTTTCCTTCAATATTGCAAGCTTGGTGATATAATTTTTCCGTTCCTCGATGTCTTCTATTTTCTTTATTTCCCTGGATAATTCTTTATACAAAGCCTGGTCATCCTCTGGTAAAGCTGTAATATATTCTTCCATGTTACGATGCCTCCGTTCTGCATACCGATTACTTCTGAAACATCCTTTCTATTATAACTGAGTATAATCTGTTATAATTCAATTATACCTCAACCTAACTATTGAACAAAAGCGGTGAAGAACATGTTAGCAGATACAGGAGAAAGAGTCATTCCTGAACAGATGAAAATTACCAACGGCCTGCTCCTGGAACATCTGGCCAGATATCATTTTGCTGCAGACTTTGTAAAAGGACGAGTCCTGGATATGGCCTGTGGCAGCGGTTATGGAACCCATATTACGACAAAGCTGTGCAAGAAGCGGGTAACGGAAGTGATCGGTGTTGATATAGCCGATGATGCACTCGAATATGCCAAAAAGACTTACTATCATCCATTATCCAGCTATGTGAAGGGGGATGTGACCGATCCCGGTTTGCCGGATGATTTAGGTCTGTACGATACCATTCTCAGTTTTGAAACCATTGAACATGTAAAAGAAGAAGAACAGTTTCTGAAGAATATTCATCAGATGTTGAAACCAGGTGGAATTCTGGTTTTATCCACCCCCTTTGGCAAAGGAAGAGGGATTGAATGCGGCTCTCCCTTCCACGTCCACCAATTGACAGTCGAGGAATTTAAAGGGCTCTTTGATGATTTTCCGGATCTGTCACCTTCCTTTTATTTTCAAAAAGGGGTGCTGATTGAACCGGATACTGTTGAGCTGAACAGATATTACCCACTCGGTTTGGCAGTCTGCCGGAAAGATGGGTAACCGTCCATGTACAGAATGAAAAGCAAGCTGAACCTTCCGATGTTTTCGGGAGGTTTTTTTACGGGAAAAGAGTGGGGTAGAGTTAACCAAAGCTGCAAAAAACGTGTATAATCAAATACGTGTTACAATCGCTCTTTGAGAAAGAAAAAGAGTGATCATCAACTCAGAGGTGAAACATACATGGATTTTACAATCGGGCCAAGAATGGTGAAAACCGGATTGGCTGTAGCTCTAACATTAATGATTACTTCCCTTCTCTCGCTAGAGTTGGGATTCATCGGAGCCATTGCCTCCATCATGGCCATGCGGCCGTCGATCATGCGCTCGTTTACTTACATCAAGGATGTTGCTCTAGCTAATACGGTCGGTATTGTCTTCGCTATTCTCGGAGCGATCTTGATCGGTACAGAACCAATTGCCATCGGTTTTGTAGTGATTATTTCGATTGCAGTTATCATTAAACTCGACTTGGAGAACACCGTAAACCTGGTAGTGCTGATGGTTGTCACACTGATGGCTTCCAGTACCGGAAATGAAATTGACATGGTTTACGCACTGCAGCGGGTCAGCCTGGTGGCAATCGGGGTATTGTCGGCATTTGTTGTCAATGCCGTCATTTTCCCGCCAAACCATAAGAAGATGCTGTATAAAATGATCAAAACATCCAGTGACCGTTCCCATCTTCTGCTGCGTGCGATTCCGAACAAGAAAATGAGCATCCCGCAGATGAAGGAAGATGAGGATACACTGGAAGAGCAAATCAAGAAAGCAAGGGATTATTACCAAATAATTTATGATGAGCGGAACCGCATGTTTATTCGGAATAGGCTCAGCTTTCTGCGGACAATTATTGTTTATAAACAAATGATTACTGTGCTTGAGAGGCAGTACACACTGATCGAGAGCCTTGACAGAAAGCTCAGTGAAATTGAGGATATGTCGGAAAATAAGTCCTTTCTTATTAAGAAGCTGATGGAAGAGATCAATAACTACAGCGAGAATATTATGATGATGTTTGAGGGGAAAATTATTCTGGATAAAGACCTGCAGCGGGAGACGAAGTCAGCGATGCGGCTGACCATCAATGATTTGATCACCGAGCTGCAGGGATCGGATTTTCAGAAGTGGACGAAAGTCTTCCCTGTCGCTAACAGTATCATTGATTTGTTCACTGAACTGGAAAGACTGGAGAAACTGGTGCGTGTGCATCAGACGAAAGAAGAAAAGCGAAAATAGATGAGTTGTGGCGGGGATGCTGGGGACCGAGTGAGTGTGCATGTGGCATGAGTTGAAGTGCTGGCGCCCGCCTAAAATAAATGGGGTCCGGATGTAAATCCGGGCCCCATTTATTTTAGTGGTCAGGTTCAACCTTCTTGGGTATTCTCTTTTTGGGGTTTTTTAGCAAGCAATGCGCTGATGATTCCGATGCATGGGAAGACTAGAGACAGTAAGAGAACCTGGTTGTAGCTTTGGAACAAGTCATAGCCAACACCGAATGGCAGCGGTCCTAATGAAGAGCCGATCACTACGATGGTCATGCCGACCCCGTTGATGCTTCCAATGTATTTTCTGCCAAAATAATCGGGCCAGATGACATTGGTGCCAATGCGCTCGAAGCCATTTCCCATCCCCCAGACGACCCCGAACAGGATGGCCATCCAGAAGGAATTCATCACTACCAGCAGCAGTAAGAGAATTACCTCAATGATGAAGATGAAGACGAGCAGATAATTCGTGCGTATTTTTTCTGTAATGAAGCCCGATACAAAGGACATCGGAATGCCGACAAGCGCCATCAGGCTCAGCACCATCGCTGCCGTGCCTGCAGAGAGATCATTCGTTGAGAAAATGGAAACAATATGGAAAGTGATTCCGGTATTGACCATGGAAGGAATGCCTACACAAATCAGGATCAACCAAAAAGCACGTGTCCGGGTCGCTTCCTTGAGTGTAAAGTCCACTTCCGCTTGAGGGAGCGGCGCAGACATGGACGGCCCCTTATTTTCTGTTGTTTTCTCCAAATCACCATCAGGGGTCAATCCCATTTCCTCCGGCCGATTGCGGACGCCGAACAGGGCAATCGGTACAAACAGTACAAGCAAAGCAATGCCCCAGAACCTCCAGGCAAACTGCCAGTCCCATGTCTGAATCAGCCATGCATTGATGATCGGAAACATGGAGGCACTGGCGAAGCTGCCCAATGTCATAAAACTGAATGCCCGTCCCCTCTTCTTTATGAACCATTGGGAAACCAATGTATTCGGGATCAATGACATACTTCCCTGACCCAGCAGACGGATCAGGAAGAATCCCACCGCAAGCATGAAAACATTCGTGACGATACTGTTGTAAAAACAAGCAATCGCCAACAGCGACCCAATCAGCACCATCATCAGCCTCTGTCCTAAACGGTCAATGAACCGCCCCACGAACAGCATCAATAATCCGGCACACAGGGTAGCTCCAGAATAGATGCCGGAGACCTGGGATCGAGACCATCCGAACTCCTGTATATACTCGTCGATAAAAATAGAATTGGAGTAGGTCTGACCAGGTCCGGAGAAAAATACCCCCATTCCGGCAATAAACACAATCACCCAACCATAATAGAATTTCTGTCCTGCTTTCCTGAAAGCCATTTGCTGCACACCTCTTCAAATGTAAAATCATTAATCATAATAGATGAAATAATTCGATATCCGAACGACTTTACTATTATATCAACAGAAAGTAGCTAACTAAAGTAAATAGCTGGGGACTGGTTTGAAGAGCACTGTATTTCACATGCTCCACGCCGGGACGGTTTTCCTCTTGAACTCATAGAAAAACCCCGGCTGAAAAACCGGGGTACTAGCAATCTATCTAACAGATGTTTTTAGCTGCTGCTTTCTGCGATGGATCATTTCCCGGACGACATCGGGATTCGGTCCGCCGGTAATACTCCTCCTTCGTACGAAAGCTTTCGGATCAATAATAGCCTGCCAGTCTTCTTCAGCCAACTGGATATCATCCAACCACTGGTTAACCAGGGATAGCGGCAGTTCGTACAGCTCCATTCTTTTTTCATCTGCCTGCTTGGCAATGATGCTCGCCTTATGATGAGCTTTGCGGAATGATAGGCTGTAATCCCTTGCCAGGACGTCGGCAAGCTCCGTTATGGTAATCATATTTTCCCTTGCCTGCTGCTGGGCCCGTTCCTTATCGAAGTCCAGCGTAAGAATCACCGCACGCATGAGACGCAGCACTCGAATCGCTTTACGGTAGCCACCATACAAATGGGGCTGCATATCATCTTCGGTATCATTGATATCCCCATATGGGGTGTTATGAATCATATGCAGGACGGCCATTCCCTCCGCTGCTGCACTGCTGGCAATCGCCCGCGAATGTTCGATGGAGACAGGATTCCGTTTCTGCGGCATAATGCTGCTGATTTGTACATAGGAATCCGACACCTTGATCAATCCGACTTCCTTGGAGGCCATCCGGAGGAATTCCTGCAGCCATCTGCCCATATTGGTCATCAGACTGACCAGTGCCTGGGCAGCTTCTATCAGGTAATCCCCCGCCCCAATCGCATCATAGGAGTTTTCAACCATCCCGTCGAATTCAAGGAGTTCCACCATTCTTTCCCGATTGATTGGAAAGCCGGTCGTTGTGATAGCCGCTGCTCCCATTGGTGACTGGTTGACCGTTCGATAGGCATTTTTCAATCGATCGATATCCCTTGAAAGGTTGTCATAAATGGCTGTCAAATAGTGGCCGAATGTCGTCGGTTGGGCGGGCTGTGTATGAGTGTGTGCCGGCATGATCGACTCCACATGGTGCTCCGCCTGGAAGAGTATGACCTCCCTCAGTTTTTCCCCTTCGACCATCGCCTGCTTCAGGTAATTACGGATAACGATCCGGTACATCGCTTCCCCCATGTCATTCCTGCTTTTAGCAATATGCATCTTCCCGGCAAGCTCATCACCAACATGCTCACCGATACGCGACTCTACAAGGAAAAACAAATCTTCATACTGGGCTGAATAGACCAGTTCGCTGCGGTCCATCTGCTCTACTTTATCGACACCCTCCAGGATGGCATTCCGTTCTTCCTGAGTCAGAATTCCCTGCTCTGCCAGCATGGTAGTATGTGCCCGGTGAATCAGAAACATCGCTTCAAACAAATGCTCCCTCTGATCCTCGAACACCGGTTTGAGGAGTTCCTCTACATAGGTTTTGCCAGGAAAAGCCGTTCCATCGGTCTGTTCAAATTCTTCTCTCAGCTTACGCATCCAATCAGCACCTTTAGACGAATATTGGTTAGTAAATCTTACTTACTAATTACAAAAGTTAGAACCATTGTATATAAAAGCCTTTACATTTGTAAAGTACTAATTTTCACAAAAAATAAATAAAATAGCACTAGGGACTCAGTACTCAATTCAGAAAGCGTTGACATATTAAAATTTTCTTAGTATTATGTTATCTAATTAATAAGTAAAGTTTACTAACTTAGTCAGTTGGAAGGGGAAGGAGTGAGAAATCATATCTATCCATAACATTCAAGTGAATGCCAATTCCATCAAGCAGCTGAATAAGCGGAGAGTGTTGCAATATATCCAGCGTCATCAAGGGCACTCCCGCGCTGATATTGCCAAGTCCTTGGAAATCAGCAAGCCTACCATTTCCAATCTGGTGGATGAACTGCTTGCGGAAGGCTGGATCAGAGAGAAAGAGAGTTTGAAGGCAAGCTCTTCCGGCGGGAGAAAACCGTACCAGATTTTTTTCATCCAGGACGCCGCCTATCTCATCGGAGTGGATATCGGCGGTACATCTGTGGAAATGGCTGTGATGGACCTTGCCGGCAACGTCCAGAAGAAGTCCTGCTTCCCTACCCAGGGTTTCACAGGAGAGAAACTGACCCCTAAAATTGCTGAGGCAATCAGACAGCTGATCCAGCAATGCGGGTTGCAAGAGAATCAGGTATTCGGTGCAGGTGTCGGCGTACCAGGAATTACGGACGTCAGCAAGGGGATGGTAATCGATGCTCCAAGTGTCGGCTGGAAAAACGTCCCACTTAAATCTGCTCTCGAAAGCCTCCTTCCCTTCCCCATCTACATAGACAATGATGTGAATGTAGCTGTTTTGGGCGAACTGTGGAAAGGAACCAGCGCAGACAAAGATAATATGCTGATGATCACCCTTGGCACGGGGATCGGCTGCGGCATCATCATCCATGGAGAGCTGTATCGTGGTGCGACGTATGCTGCAGGAGAAATCGGCTATATGGTCACAGACAAGAACATGGCCGAAAAGCATTATGAACAGACATTTGCCGGCTATGGCTTTCTAGACAGCCATGTCGGAGGACCAGCCATTGCCAACAGAATGAAAATGGTGGAGAAACAGGCAGCAGCACCCACCGCCAAGCAGATTTTTCAACAGGCTGCCGATGGAAACGAAAAAGCAGTGGAAATCCTAGAGGAGTCCCTGTCCCATCTCGCATTTGCCCTGATCAACGTCATTTCCATCATTAACCCGGGCAGGATCATACTTGGCGGCGGGATTTCCAAATCGATGCACCGTTTCCTTCCGATATTACAATCAACCATAGAAAGGCATGTACCAGTGCAAACCGCCATTGCAATTACGGAAGTGGAGGATGTCTCTCTCATTGGAGCAGGATACCTGCTTCTTAAGGAGCATGACTCCGTCCTGAAGGTTTAGTCTTAAAGTGACTTAGGTCCTTTAAAATAATTTTTATTGGGGGTTTTTATATGTTTAGAAAATGGCATTATGCACTCTTGTCCGCATTCCTGCTGGGGATGCTCGCTGCGTGTTCTGGAAGCGGCGAGGAATCGTCCGGGGAGGAAGGTTCTGATGGATCAGACGGTTCTAGGGATTCCGGGGATGAAATCACCCTGGAATACTGGCAGTATGCTTTCGATTCCAAAGTGGATCTAATGGATGAACTGATTGAAGAGTTTGAAGCGGATAACCCGGGAATCAATGTAGAACAGACCAATTTCCCATATGACCAATATAACGAGCAGGTCGCCGCACAGGTGCCTGCAGGCAGGGGACCGGATGTGATCAACTTGTTCTACGGCTGGGTTCCTACTTATGTGGATGCCGGTTATTTGCAGCCGCTCCCACAGGATGCTTTCCCGCATGACGAAATTGAAGATGAATTCTTCCCGCTTGTAGAAGCGACCAAAATGGATGATGAATACTGGACGATTCCGACAGCGGTCAGGACGTTGGCTCTGTTCTATAATAAGGACCTCTATGAAGAAGCAGGATTGGATCCTAATTCTCCACCAGAAACATGGGGGGAACTGGAAGAGTATGCTGTAGAGCTGACCAAATCGGAAAATGGGCGCCTCGAGCAGTCAGGTCTTGCCTGGGAACCTGCCCAGCAGGGACACCACTGGCTAAGAGACGGGCTGACACATCAAGCTGGCGGCCAAGTACTTAGTGAGGATCGTCGTGACGTTGTATGGGCAGATGACCCGGCAGGACTGGAAGCTTTTGAATACTGGCTCAGCTTCCCTACGGAACTAGGGACATCCGAACAAGGTTTCTATACGGATGATGTCACTGCTTTTGTCACCGAAAAAGCCGCTATGAATATTGATGGCTCTTTCCGGGTAGGTACGTTGCAAAATGATGCACCTGATTTGAATTATGCAATTGCACCACTTCCGGCAAAGGATGAGCAGTCCACCAATGCTTCCTTCTGGACCAATGGCATCACTGCTGGTGTCGAGGGAGAAAAACTGGATGCTTCTATTAAGTTCCTTGAATTTCTGACAAGTGAAGATGTTATGGAAAGATGGCTGGACGCTACCGGGGAACTTCCTGCCAAGGAAGCTGTCGCCATGCAAGACAAATATGTAGAAGATGAAATCTATGGACCATTCATTGAATCTCTTCCATATGCGAACGCTCATTTCTTTGTAGATGAAACAAGGGAAAGGGATATCGTCATTGACGCAGCCAACCGTGTTCTTTTGGAAGGTGCTGACACGGAAGAGGCCTTCAATGAAATGGTAGAAAAGACGCAGGAACTCTATGACGAGTACTGGAGCGATAAATAGGTCTGTTTGGACGGGGATCAAGGGCATCATGCCTTTGGTCCCTATCAACTAAAGGAGGTGCATCATGGAACAACTCAAACCAACACCCGGGAAAGAAGATAAAAAGCCGGAGAAGAAACCCGGATTTTTCCATAAGCTGAAGAACAACCATAAATATCAAAAATACTTATTCATCTATGTCTCCCTTCTGCTTCCGATCATTTTCTATCTCGGCATCCGGATTCTGCCGACTTTATATACATTCAACGTGGGGTTCCGGGATTGGAATCTATTGTCTACCGGTGAGCAACCTTTTGTGGGACTGGATAATTATGCAACATTGTTTCAGGATGAAGTATTCATTCGGTCCATTTTCAATACATTGATCTACATTGTCCTTGGTGTTTCAGGACAGCTGCTGTTCGGTGTGATTGTCGCCCTGCTGCTCCATAAAATCAACCGGTTTGTCGGCTTTTTCCGGGTCATCTATTTCATTCCGTATGTTACCAGTATCGTTGCCATCAGTTGGGTCTTCCAATGGATTTTGATGGGGAACGGTTTTATTAATGACATGCTGATCAATCTCGGTCTGTCGCCGCAGCCATTCTTGCAATCACCAGACCAGGCCATTTATGTGATTACTGCTGCAATGATTTGGCAGTCGATCGGTTTCCAGATGGTCTTGTTCCTTGCCGGTCTGGAAAACATCCCGGAAATGCTGTACGAAGCAGCAGACATTGACGGTGCCACTGGCTGGCAGAAGTTCTGGCATGTAACCGTACCGTTGCTCAACCCGACGATTGTATTTTCAGCCGTCATCGGAACCATCACCTTCATACAAGTTTCCTTTACGCAGGTGGTGAATATGAGTGTCGATGGCAGTGGAGGTCCATTAAATTCTACGGTATCTGTGGTCGTCTACATCTATCAGCTGGCCTTCCGTCAATTTGATATGGGACTTGCTTCCGCGGCCACCGTGATTCTGTTCCTTTTCATCATGGCATTGACCATTTTCCAAATGAAGGTACTGACCAAGAAATTTGATTACTAGGAAGGAGGCTGGTCACAATGAAAACGAGGAAAATACTTCCATATCTGTTGCTTATTATCGGGGCCGTCGTGATGCTCTTTCCATTCATCTGGATGGTATCGACTTCTCTTAAAGCGCCTGTTGATATATTCAACCTGAATATTATTCCGGAGAACCCGACCTTGGAAAACTATATCCAAGTGATTGAAGAAAGCATGTTCATCCGCTGGTTCATTAATAGTATCATCATTGCCTTGATTACCACCCTCAGCGTCGTCTTCTTCGATACACTGGTCGGTTATATCATCGCCAAATTTTCGTTTATTGGTCGTAATATCCTGTTCATACTGATTCTGAGTACCTTGATGGTACCGACGGAAATGTTGATCATCCCATGGTATATGATGAGTTCAGAGCTCGGTTGGACTGATACATATTGGGGAATCTTGTTCCCTGGATTGATGACCGGGTTCGGCGTGTTCCTTATGAAGCAGTTCATGGAGCAGATCCCGGAGGATCTTCTGAACGCTGCGCGGATTGACGGAATGAATGAATTCGCCATCTTCTTCAAGATAGCCATTCCACAAGTATGGCCGGCCATTTCAGCGCTTGCCATCTTCAGTTTCCTGAGCAACTGGAATGCCTTTCTCTGGCCGCTTATTGTCATTGAATCTTCAAGCTTGCGCACACTTCCTGTCGGGCTGTCGTACTTCTCTTCCGGGGAAGCAGAATCCCAATGGCATCTGATCATGACAGGGGCGACTATCTCCGTCATCCCGTTGATCCTTGTCTTTATCTTGCTGCAGCGCCATATCATCAAAGGAATCACTCTGACAGGCATGAAATGATGATGTCTCAGAAATCAGAAAGCCCTATCCCACCTTGGGATAGGGCTTTCTCTATGCCAATTACTGTGCTCCATAGCTGATCATGTTGGTGAATATCCGGTAGCCGCCCGGCACTTGATTATCGATCTGGCGATAGAATACCAGATTTGAATACATGTAGGTGCCTTCACCATATTCCGTGAGCAAAATGCCCCCGTCAAAAGGCTCTTCTCCTGGGTCGGCCATGCTAACGAATGTCTCATAGTTCTCATCCCAGTTCATCGGGTAGTAAAGACCACGTTCCTGTACCCAATTATCCCAATCATTGTCCGTAATTTTGTTCGGGAAGTTGAATAGCGCATGGTCAGGCTGTGTCATCGTCACTTCCGCATCTTCATCCGTCACCCGCCATTCAATCGATGGCTGGCCGATTTCCAGAGGATATGGTGCCGTCCCTTCTGTTTTCCAGTTGTCCCAAGGCTTGTTGTATTGGACGACGAAATGGCCGCCATTTTCCGTGTACTCCAAGAGACGGTCATTATGTTCACGTAGGTCTTCACGGGATAAATACGCCCGGATGCCAGTCACAATCGTATCATACTGGGACAGATTCCCAGTCGCTAAATCTTCTTCCGATAATTTGGTGATGTCCATGCCTGCATTGGCCAAGTAATCAGCAACTTTGTCAAAGCCACTTTCAATATAGCCGACTTTCAATCCTTCCGGCATCAAAAGTTCGAATGCGACCGTATCGATTGTTGCCGGATACTGAAGATAGGCATCATTGATATGATCGTATTTGATTTCCTGTACCGTGGTATCATATACTTCCCCATCAGCTTCTGCCTGGGCAGTGAGAGACAGTTCTTCCGCCTGTAGATCCTGTGGCGGGGAGACTTGGAATGTTACACGCTGCTCTTCATAACGATCCGAAAATGTGACTTCCTTTTCAGCTGGATCACTTTCCCACCCATCCGGCAGATTCAGAGAGACTACTGCATTTTTTGCTTCCTCATCGTAGTTTTTCACTTGGACTGCCACAGGGATTTCCTCTTGAACATCGGCTGTGTTGATGACCAGGTTCTCCGGGTCTGTCGTGACACTCAGTTCCGGTAATACGGATACTGTATTGTCCAACTCAGAAATGTTCTCCGTAATAACTCCTTTCTCTTTAAAGGCCACTTTCGCCTGTACAACCGCTTCTTCATATGGATGGTAATATGCTGCATCTTCCGGTACAGTCACGGAAAAGGAGACAGCAGCCGTTTCACCCGGCTTTAGATGTTTCAGCGATTGCACGCCTTCATGCTGCCAACTCTCTGGTGTTACCAGCGATGCTTCCACATGTTTGATTTTTGTAGTTCCCTCATTGGTGACCGTCATAGTGACTTCCGTCTCTTCTCCTTGCGTAAGCACATGGCTGTCAATGGATGTCTCTACGGTCAGGCTGGAAGATATGAAGCTGACTTCCTGCAACTGTTCTTCTTTCAGCTCCAGTTTATGCAGCAAATCATTTTCCAAAGCTTCCCCTAGCTTTGCCTTCTCTGCTTTATCAGCCAACTTCTTTACCGTCTTCTGAGCTTGTTGGGATAGCGGAAGAATGGCTTCCCTGTCCGGATAGGATGCAATGATATGATCCAATTCTGCCTGCAGCTTCTCCAGCTGTTTGCTCAACCCTTTTTCCTGTACGAGATCAGCCCAATCGTTGAAATCATATGGGATACCGGAAAACAGCTGTTCTTCTTCTCCATCTACAACTGATTTCACCAGCTCCAACTGATATTCTTTCGGTTCTGCCGGAATGTCATTCCCCATCCCCTGGCTCTTGTGCATGTACCTGGATTCCTCCCCGAGCTGCGGGTAGGTCATGCCATATACTGGATCCGGTTTTCCGTCACTGACTTCCACCGTGGTAGTGGCAGTGTCACCATCGGCTGGAAGGTAGAATTTCTTAGTTTGCCATACGGACAGCCCTTCTTCCAACTGTTCCGGAAAGACTGTAGGATCGGCAGCATCCTCGAATGCTTTTTCACTCAGTACGGAGATCGCCCGGTGATGGCCATGCTGGCTGTCCACGTTACGGAAAGACGGCATCACAATGTCTGGTTGATAGGTTCGAATGAAACGGATCAACCGCTCATATGTGACCTCCTCTCCCCATTTATCCAATGTCTCTTCCGGCGATTTGGAGAAACCGAAATCATAGATGGCATCAGAGGTGGTTTCACTTAAATGATAGGCCTTCACTCCCGTTATTTCTGACGCTTCTATCATTTCATTGGACCGGATGACTCCCAGTCCGTTCCCCAGCTCACTGCCGATCTCATTCTGACCTCCTTCCCCTCGGTTGGCAATCAGACTTGCCGTTTTCACACCAAGCCCCCTCGACAAATAAGCAAGCAGGTCGCTTCTCTCATCGTCCGGATGTGCTCCTGTGTTCAGGAAGGTTACGGTCGTCTCGAGTGGTTTCACTGCATTCCATAGTTCCACATCGTGTTTTTCATTGTCCGACGCAGTGATGGAAACAGGAATTAGTGAAACAACCAACAAGGCAGAAAGCAATACATATAACGCCTTTTTCATCAACTGGAACCCCTTTCATTATTTAGTTGGACAAAGTAATGAACCTGTACACCGTCCTCCTTTCTTTTTATCTAGTTAGTTAGTAATAATTATTAACTAACTATTCAAAATATTACTTTGTAACTGAATATTAGCACGGGTATTTAGAAGGGTAAACTGTAGGAAAGTCTTATTTTCACCGCCAATGTAGCCATTTAGTATGAGGTAATATATCCCACACTCCGGTGATGAGGATGATAAGTGGTAAGATTCCTTCCATATAAAACCCCGGGGTGTGCCTGTCACCCCGGGGTTTTATCTATGATTTCTTCCCACCACATTCAGCAAGCAACATGGCGAATAAGGCACTCCGCACCGGCATCTGGCTCAGCACGACCTGTTCATGGTTGGCATGAGCGCCATCGCCGACAGGTCCGAGGCCATCCAAGGTCGGTGCATGTGGGGCAGTATAGTTGCCATCACTTGCCCCACCGCTGGCCATTTCCGTCAACTCGAAACCAAGATATTCGTCAGCCAGCTGCTTTGCCGTTGCAAACAGGTCTGCCACCTGATCTGTACGTTCCAGCGGCGGGCGGTTGATGCCGCCTTCCACCTGAATTTTCACCCCATCCAGTTTCGGTTTCAGTTGGCGAATGAGTGGCAGGGCCCTGTTCATTTCTTCCTCCGATTCCACACGTAAATCCACTTCGGCACGCGCCTTTTCTGCAATTACATTACTTGCACTGCCACCTTCGATTTTCCCCACATTAAATGTGGTTCCTGTCTTGAGATTGCTCTGGGAGTGGAGGTAAAGGGTCTGATGAGCCAATTCTTCAATAGCACTTACCCCTTTCGCTGGATCCATCCCAGCATGGGACGGCTTGCCGGTCACTTCGATATGGAAGACACCCAGGCCTTTCCTGGTCGTTTTCAAGCTGCCTTTTTCCGACATTCCTGGCTCAAGCACAAACACTAACTCACTTTTTTTCGCTTCCTCTTCAATCATTTTTTTTGACGAAGGATTACCAATCTCTTCATCGGCATCGAACAGGAAGACCACCTTTTTTTGCAGCTTGATGCCTAAATCTTTCAGGGCTTTAACGGCAAACAGTCCTTGAATCAGACCACCTTTCATATCAAATACTCCAGGACCATAGGCGATTCCGTCTTGGATGGTAAACGGCATCTTTTTGATGGTATCACGCGGCCAAACAGTATCCATATGGGCAAGGACAAGAATCTGTTCCTCTCCCTCGCCCCATTCTGCTCTCACATGGTTGCCGTAGAGCGCATTCTCAATGACGGTGCTCTGCCCACCCGTTAACTGCTCAAAGGTTCTCGCCACCCAATCGGCAACCTGGTCGACCAGTTCTTTATCGAGGGATGGAGATTCCTTCTCGATGATTTCTTTCAAGTAATCCACCATCATATCCTCGTCCTGTTTTATTGCATGATAAATGTCCCTCAAACATTTGCCTCCTTTGCCAATAGACTATTCGATTCTGCGAAGCATTACGTCGGTATATTTCATCATGGCTATGCCATCTTCATAGCTGCTTCCCTGGTAGGATGGATTCGTTTCTTCTTTCAGATTGCGCACAATATATGTCATGAAATCACATCCTGCTTCATAGGCATGGACATATCCTGCACCGAAACGCGGGTTGACTTCGGAAAGATAGAACTTCCCATTGTATTCAAAGCAATCAATATCGATTGGCCCGGCAAAATCTGCTTGTGAGATGAAGTCACGAACAAGTCCTTCCAATTCATCATTTCTTACGGAAATTGATTTGCTGGTGGCTCCGCCGCTCATCTCGAACTTTTCTTTTACGAACAAGTCCACCAATTCTCCGCTGTTCATATCGATATATACATCTACACCATATTCGCGGTCTTTTAGATGCGGCTGGATGATATACTCTCCGTCATTTGCCACAGCCTCTTCCAACTCCGATTCCGTTTCAACGACCTGGACACCTTGACTTGCTTTTCCATCTTCCGGTTTTACCACCAGCGGAAAGTCCAACTCCCCTCTCTCCAGACCGGCTTGTGCTTCGGAGAGCAGGTTATATGTCGGCACACCAGGTAAGCTGCGTTCTTTCACATATTCATAGGTTTTCAGCTTGTCACAGCATATTTCTACCATATCACGGTTGGAGAGTACCAGAGCCACCCCCAGTTCGTCAAACGTATCCTTATGCTCGGCAAGCATCGGCACTTCCTCATCAAGCACTGGCACAATGCCAGCAATCTCATGCTTGCGGCATAGATCTGCGATTGCTTCGATATATCCTTCTTCATCCACACGTGGGATCACTTCCCCCTCATCCGCTGCATAGAGGGATGGAGAATATTTATCCCAGTCGGCAGCAATCACTTTTCCGCCACCTTCATTTACGAGTGCTTTTTTCAAGTATTGAACAAATTTCACTCTGCTTCCTGTACTGCATATTAGAATATTCATGGTAGCCTCATCATCCTTATCTTCAGATTTTTAACTAATCAACCGGAACCTTTATCTCTTTCTTGTTATATATAACTCTTTTGGTTAAAAACAAAACATTCGGGGTAAAAGAAAACAAAGGAATAGTTGATTTCAAAGAATATACAGGAAGGAGGATGAACATGGGACTTTCCAACATAGGGGTACCTGGCCTGATTCTTATTTTAGTTATCGCCTTGATCATCTTCGGACCAAAAAAGCTGCCGGAAATCGGCAGAGCGGTTGGTGAAACGCTCTACTCCTTTAAAAAGGCAGCAGTTGACCTAGTGGAAGATGATACGGACAAACAAGAACCAAAAAAGGAACAATCCTGATCCTTGATAAATAGGATCATCCGTCATGGACCTATGGTATTCCTATAGGCAACGATATCTAAGTTGAAAGGTATGGACGGAGATCATCCGGTTATACTATAATCACAGCAAATTATGTCTTTGCATCACGATATAAAGGAGCCAGTGCCATGGGACTATCCAATATAGGAATACCTGGTTTCATTCTCATCCTGCTCATCTCTCTCATCATTTTTGGACCGAAGAAACTCCCGGAGATTGGCAGAGCATTCGGCGAAACCCTCTCCTCGTTCAAGCAAGCAGCCACAGAGATGATCGACGATGAGTCGGCGAAAGATCCGAAAAAATAAACAGAACCACAGGCCCTATGTGGTCTGTGGACCCTATTGAATGTCATATTTACAAGTTATATAGTTTTTTTCAATCCCTGTTATGATGAACGGGCTTTTCCAATGATTGGACATCCTCATCCAAATTCATCAACTTCTGTTCAAGCATGTCTCTAGCATCATGGATTCCCTCATTGTATAAATAAGGACCAATTTCTTTCACCATAAAGTCTAGAAAATTACCTGCTGCAAGTTCACCGATTTCCTCTGCATGCTCTTCAAAAAAGTAGTCTTTTATGTCACGGATGATTCTCTCTTTTTGTTCCTGTGAAAGCCTAAGATACATCGGTTTCTTCCTCCTTTTTCCCTTATTAAAACAGGGATACGAAATCAATGCTGACTCGTATCCCTGTAATAGAAAGTATATTAGATAGTCTATCATTCACTTAGAATACAATGGTTTTATTACCGTGTACGATGATCCGGTCATCCAAGTGCCATTTCACTGCACGAGCCAGAACGCTCCGCTCGATCTTTTGGCCGATTTTCTTCATGTCCTCGACATCGTCATGATGGTCGACCCTTCCAATATCCTGTTCAATGATCGGGCCTTCATCGAGATCATTGGTTACATAATGGGAGGTGGCACCAATCATTTTCACCCCACGCTGATAGGCACGTTCATAAGGTTTCGCTCCTACGAAGGCAGGCAGGAAGGAGTGATGGATATTGATGATGCGGTTTTCAAAGCTCTGCACGAAATCCGGGGTCAAGATCTGCATATAACGTGCCAATACGATGACATCAATTTCGTGTGCAGCCAACAGCTCCTTCTGCTTCTCTTCCACTTGCTTCCGGATGTCTTTGTTCGCAGGTATGTAATAGAAAGGTATACCAAGCGACTCTACCATTTCCCGTGCATCTTCATGGTTGCTGATTACCAGACTGATGTTTGCCATCAAATCACCAGACTGCCATTCCCACAGAAGTTCCAGTAGGGCGTGAGGTTCCTTGGAGACAAAAATGGCCATATTTTTGATGTCGCTCACATACATAATCTTCCAGTCCATTTGGAACTCTTCCGCGATCGGCTGGAAATCTGCTTCCAATTTATCTGCTATCTCTTTCAGATTCGGACATTCGAATTCGATGCGGATAAAAAATTCTCCACCCATTGGATCCATCGTATACTGATCGGATTCTACAATATTCGCGCCATGTCCCTGTAGAAATTGTGACACCGCTGCAACAATGCCTGGGCGATCCGGACAGTTAATTAAGAACCTCGCTCGGTCAGCGTTTTTCTGTTGGTAATTCTGTAATGTTTCTGTTGCATAACTAGTCATAGCTCTTCCCTCTTCATTTTTTCATTTATTTTCTACTTTATGTGATTTGTCTGGCTTGGTCAAGGATTGGGATGCTTTCATTCCCTGAAAATCTCCACGAACAGGGACAAATAGATATGATCCGTAGATTCACCATTCCTTTTTCCGGTTATATATATAGAAGCAGGAGGTGACAGTTTATCTATCAGAAAAGTTTAGCTATTACCTATATCTTATGGTTTTTCCTGGGTCAAATTGGTATTCACCGTTTCTATACGGGAAGGGTTGGCACTGGTATTTTGCAATTGTTGCTGGGGATCAGTGGCTGGGCGACAACTGCCATATTGATTGGATGGATTCCATTGGGATTCCTGTGGATTTGGCTCTTTATCGATATCTTTTTGATCCCTGGCATGTGCCGGCACCCTAAATAGGAGAAACGGTAGCTCTCGATGGATTTCGCAGAGCTACCGTTTCTTTTGTCATTATCTGATTTATTTCCCGGGAAATGAGTGGAATTTGTCTAGTTTACGCTTACCCTTTATCCAACCGTGTCGGCAGACCTCACTTGCTTCTCTTCCACTCATAGAAACGATGAGGGCTGTCACCGCTGCGACAAAATACTTCGCTTTCTGTGGGCCCAGTCTCCTCAGAAGAAAAGCACTTCTTCCGGGGCCTTCGGACTCGTGCTGTTCCCACAGGAGTCTACGTATTTTGTCTCCGCTAGAGATAGTTTTCTGGTTTCCGGATGAAAGTGGCTCATAGAAGCAACGCAATGCGTAGTGAAGCTTTCTCACTAAAGATAAACTTTGTGAGAATCCCTACTTATTCCATATGATGCATAAAGATCCCCTACTAGCGAAGGAAATACACGGAGACTCCTACGGGAACAGTGGCCAAAGTGAGACCCCACAGAACATTAGTTCGAGGAAGCTCACGGGTCACCCGCGGAAAGCGTAGTGGAATTTTCCGCAGCGGTGAGTTAAGCACACTCATTGCTTACCACACAGCATGGCAATATTGTATTTTGCTTCTGCTGTTTCGAACTGAAATTTCTCGCTATAATTCTACCCTACTTTCCCATACCGCCGTTCATGCCGGTTGCCAAGATACCTGAGCACGAAATATTGGATAATGATTCCGGCAATCAGCAACACGATGCTGCTACCTATTACCGTATATAACAAGTACAGAACACCGGCAATCCCAGCAGGAACCATGGCATAAGGGATCTGGGTATTCACATGGGCAATGTGATCGGATTCCGAGAAGATGGATGCCATGACCGTCGTATCGGAAATCGGGGAAACGTGATCACCAAAAATCGCACCAGCAAATATAGCACCGATCACAATCGGGATCACTTCTTCTCCGCCCATTGTATAACCGAGCGGAACAGCGATTGGTGTCAAAATGGACATGGTTCCCCAAGATGTACCGGTGGCAAACGAAATGAACATGGCGATAACAAACACCAAGAATGGTAGAAGCGCTGCGGTCATCCAGCCCTGCGTGGCTTCCACGACGAATTCCGCAGTGCCAAGCTCCGAAGTAACCGTTCCAATCGACCAGGCCAGGACAATGATGATCAGTGCTGGCAGCATGGTGCGTATACCGCCAAGAAGGGTATCTTCACAGGCCCTCAAGCTCATTCCCTGAACGACTGCCATAATAATGCCCACCGTGGTCATCGCAAACGCACCCCATGTGAGGGCAACAGAAACATCCGTATCTGCAAGAGCATTCATCATGGATTTTCCTTCTGCTCCTCCACCGGAGAACCACAGTCCCCAGATACTTACAGAGATGAGCGCAACTAAAGGCAGGATGAAGTTCCAGACACTGCCTTCTCTCTTGTGCGGTTCTCCTAAATCTTGATCAACCGAGGACAATGGCGTAGACCCGTCCGGAATAAGCTTTCCCGTGGTATGAGCCCGATGCTCCGCTTTTGCCATCGGTCCGAAATCCTTGCCAGCGATGATCATCGGTACCGCAAGGAGACATAGGATGGCATAGAAATTCCATGGGATCGACTGCAAAAATGCAAAGTAAGGCTCGACCCCGACCAGGCTCATGCTTGCAAACGCAGCTGCGACCAAGGAAACTTGAAAACCGATCCAGTCGGAAACAGGGCCAATCGTAGCAATTGGTGATGCAGTGGAGTCGATTACATAGGCAAGCTTCTCTCTGGACACTCTGTACTTGGCGGCAATGTCCTTGGTGGCATTCCCGATGATGACCGAATTGACATAATCATTGAAGAAAATCAACAGACCCAAAAAGTATGGAAGGAAAAGGACCCGTTTTTTCGTCGTCAACCGTTTCTGCAGTACCTTGATCAATCCTTCCGAACCGCCCGTCTTGAACATGAAAGCGGCCCCGGTACCAAGCAAGGCTGTCATGACCAGAAAGCGGGCATTCCATGGATCTACCATGACATCCTTCATCCAGGTGAACGTCAACCCGACAGCAGCGAAAGGATTCCCTCCAGCTGCGATCAAGCCTCCCACCCAAATACTGATAAACAATGAAAACAATACACGTTTCGTTAAAATGGCCAGTACCACAGCAACAATCGGCGGTATTACAGATAAAAAGTCCACTTACTAAAACCCCCTTTTTTCTGATTGGTGCATGTCCATACCAAAAAATGTAAAGGAATAGATTGTTATCATCCTATGTTCTATAGCAGGGAAATAGTACCTGTGGCTCACCTCAAGCAAAATATGTAATAATGCGTGAGGACCCGGTGAGGGGGAAATCATTCCTGTAGTTGAAAATATGGAAAGCTATGCATGCAAACAAAAAAAGCCTCCCCTTTTTCAAGGAGAGACACTTCCACCCTTATGATTGTTTTCATTCCTCATGATCAAGCATTTTATACAACCCGAGTATAATAGTAGCTAATCCCAGTCCGAACAAAATGCTGCCCATGACTAGAAAGTTGGTGGTATAGCTCTGCTCTCTCCGGTCAAATGCGGATGTCTCCACCGAGCCGCCCTGTGCAATCAGCCAACTTTCTGCAAATGCAGTTCCCAAGTCGATACTGAACACAATCAGTAGAATTCCTGTGATACCCAAACATGCTCCCACCGTATACAATCTGTTGGTTTTTTCCCGTTTCACCTGACCCACCTCCGCTACCATGCTGCTCATCTGAATATACACAATATTTTAACATGATGGATTGCTCATCGATAACCCCTACCCCCAAGAAAGTTCAATCCTCCTAGTTAAAGGAAAACCCCGCCTGTACAGACGGGGCTCTTACGTTTAGATAAGAAATAGTGCTACACCAATTCCGATAGCACCGTACACGAAGGTGAAGGCCAGATTAGCTAGCGTGATCTTGTATGGATTCTGTTGTGTGTTGATGGATGTCATTGTCACCGTTATCCCATAGGTGCCTGCAGCGGCCGTTGCCATAGCAGCAACGATGAGTACGAGTCCGATAGCGACGGGGTTAAACACATTGAACAGCGGATTCAGTACTTCAAGCAAGATGGCGATCGTACCTACCGGATGAATCCCGATCATCGCCAATATGAAATACGTGATCAAAATCAGGAACAGCACAACTGCAGGGTATTCTTCCATCGCCAGGAACGGCCCTTGTATAACACCGACAATATCCGTCTGATTTAATGCCCCGGAGAACAGAGAGAGTGATATAAACAGAATAATAAAGTTCTGCATGTGGTTGGTCTGCTGCTTCCAGGCCGGCCAACCGGTTTGCCGGTATTTTTTCCATTTCTTGATCAACAAGGCCCAAACCGCCGAGAAAACCGGTATGACCAGGGTGACGGTCAGAATGAAATTCAAGCCGAAATAGTGATTCACCAGCAAAATCACCGCCAGGAACAACACCAAGGCAAACATCAGCTTCATTATTTCCTTGATAACTTTCCCTATTTGAAGTTCAGATCCTCCCGAATCACTTTCTATGTAAGGTGTCGTGCGGAAGTTTTTCCAGCCGAATAACATATCCACCCCAAGCGCGAGAAAGGAGATCAGCAATAGCCACGGCAGATACGTGAGATAGCTGACACCCGTTCCCTCAATCGCAAGGGCGACGATAATTTCCATAGGACTCCAAATGAGTGCCAGGGCAAACGCTCGGATCGTGGTTTTATTGATAATCGCATTGCGTACTACCCTATCCATTTTCTTCAAATTCTCCATCAGCAGCTGCTGAGTCAGATTGATGGCCGACAGGTTGAGAAAAGTCATCAGTATGTAGGTAGTCAGCTGACTGCGCATATAAAGACTCCCGAGGTTACTGACATTCCCCTCCATCAGACCTTTAATCTGCTGATCATAGCCCCCGGCTTTGACAACACTGTTGATCCACGGCAATACGGAGAGAAAAGCCAGCATCTGCAGGTTGGAGGTCAGATACAGTGGCAGCTCGGCAGGCGGCAGTCCGGCCATCGTGTACATGACCAGACCGGTAATGATGAATGTCCCACCGAGAATCCGGAAAAGTTTGCTTGCCCAAATAAAAGAAATTCCAAGCATCGGGATGGCCAGAATTCCTACCATATACTGCAGCCAGTGGATGTCCAGAAACACATTGATCATATGTAAGCCTAAAACAGTAAAATAAAAGATATATAGTTTTTCCCTGATCCGCTCCTTCATCGAATGAACCCCTCTTTCTACTATTATATTAATGATAGAGAGGTTTCCAAAATGTGTCAAACTGCCGCAGGATATGGAATGCTGCCTCTCCCCTTTGACATACTCCCCTCTACGTTCTACAGCCGGCCGGTAATCCAAGAAGATTTTTACCTTCATGATTATCCTGCTTGGCAAGCAACAGCAATGAAAAAAGCTTAGAATGAATTCTAAGCTTTTTCCGATTCTATGATGGAAATGGATCACGTTGAAGCTGGGCAATTATGCCAGTGTGTTCTTTTCAATCTTTCCATTTTTGACAACTACCTGGATGCTATCGTTGTCGGAAAGGGAATGAATATCATCCAATGGGTTGCCCTTCGCAATGATAATGTCAGCCAGTTTTCCTTCTTCAAGTGTCCCGACCTGATCTTCCCAACCAAGGCACTCTGCTGCTGTCTTGGTGGAAGCCGTAATAGTTTCCAATGGGGTCATACCGCCTTCTGCCATCAGGCCGAGCTCCCGCAGGTTGGTGCCATGCTTCATGACACCTGCATCGGTTCCCATGGCAATTTTGACACCTGCTTTATAAGCCTTTGCAAAGCTTTCCTTATGCTGTTCGATGACTTCCCTGGACTGCTGGACCGAGGCTTCCGGCATTCCGGTTTCTTCTGCCGTTTCCAGAACCGCTACAGGTGCAAGCAGTGTCGGTACAAGATAGGTGCCATTCTCAAGCATGAGTTCAATTGCCTCGTCATCAATGAAGATTCCATGTTCGATGGAATGGATGCCCGCACGGACGGCATTCTTGATGCCTTCTGCTCCCTGTGCATGGGCCATGACCTTCACGCCTTTGCGGAAGCGCCCTTCCTCGACAATTGTCCGCAGTTCTTCCTCGGAGAATTGGGTGAACTCTGGATGGTCGGTCGCGCTGAGGACTCCACCGGTTGCGTGGACTTTGATGACCTCGGCACCGGCACGCAGCATTTCCCTTGTCTTTTTGCGGACTTCCGCCACACCGTCACAACGTCCATTAGGCATGCCTGGATAATCGTTTGGAAGCAGATCAATGGAATTTCCGGAGACGGTATAGCCGTCACCATGGCCGCCGGTGATGGTCAAGGCATTAATGCTCAATTGCAGTCTAGGACCGGAAATCAACCCCTCATCTACCGCTTTTTTTACACCCAGATCTGTTCCCAGTGCATCACGTACTGAAGTGATTCCCGCCTTCAACGTTGTTTCCAGATATTTAGCTGCTTGGTAATACATGAAGGAAAATGGAGTTTCCAGGCGCTTGGCAATCGGGGAAAATTCCATCATCATATGCACATGGGAATCAATAAGTCCAGGCATGATGGTTCCTCCCTGTGCATCGATGACTGCTTCGTCGCCGTTCGCGGCATACCCGCTTTCCGCTCCGACATAGAAAATTTTTTCACCATCTGTCACGACAACCTGGCCTTGCTTTGGTTCACCGCCGTTTCCATCTATCAACTGTCCGTTTTTGATTATTTTTTTACTCATGCTATCTACCTCCTATAATGTTTGTACCAGAATTCCGGCTACCACTACCGAGGCGATGGTCACCGTGGTAAACCCGCCGATCAACATCGGAGTCATCAGCTCATCAAAGATGATTTTCTCTTCTTTCTTATCTCTGGCGACACTTCTGCTCACTTCCTCGCAAAGGATGTAATCTCCCGGGAAGCCGAACAGGGCTGTCAGTGCAACCGGCATTCCTTTGTATGGATGCCATTTGACCAGCTTGGACATGACGAACCCGCCAAGCGCAATGCCGAATGTACCGAGCAGCAGAATCACCAGAATGCTCGGCAGATTATTCCATACATCCATCGGCGTAACATCTGCCATGGTTCCGATTACGACGAAAATGATACCAACCATTGTGAGGGTGAAAGAATTCGCCTTTTCCAGTGTCCTTGCTTCGAATACGCCCAGTTGCAAGCCGGCAATACCAATTGCCAGACACCAAAGCGTGTAATGAATCGGTGTCACTTCACCAAGCATGATACCGACCGAAGCACCAACGAACACGAAGAAGAGTTTCATCGTCGCACTGGAACGGATCGGGCCAGCCGGTTCGGGCTCGCTGGTTGCAGCCACTTCTTCCGTAGCGTTGTCGGTGATTGAAACAAAGCTGCCGTTGTCCATATCTTTCTGAAGTTTATGAGCATAACGCCGCATAAAGTTCAGCGCCATCGGCATTCCCAGCAATCCTTGAAAGGCGACAACCAATGCAGGAATGACTACCAGACTGGATAATCCGATTTCGGTCAAACGTTCAGATGTGACAAGCAAGGCGACAACTCCGCCACTCAGCGGTCCTACACCGGCTACTGCTGTTGGATAATCAAAAACCAAGGAAACTACAATCAGTACAATTCCACCACCGATTACAATCCCGCCTAGCGCAATCAGTACTGCCTTGAATTGGCTTTTCAAGAGAGACAGTGGAATCATCGTCCCCATATGCAGAATAGCCGGGCCGATCAACAGCGCTCCCACCGCCGCGAATGTCGAAACTTCCAATATATCTGTAGGGAAAATTCCCGTCCATACACAAATCAGATATCCCACCATCGCTGTCAGAAGCATCGGTACCCGTGCACGCGTGATGATGGAAATATACTCACCAAGGGCAATCAAAGCAAAGATCAATGTTGTTGCCACAAGCGGATTACTTATCATTGTTCCTACCCCCTAGTTCTAAAGACTCAGTCATTTTGAAAGAATAATATTCAATATATCACCGCATTCGACAATTGTCTACGTTTTTTTTAGATAATTGTATACAGTTTCTCTATTTCAATCATTTAATAAAAGGGTGAATCGCCAGACATTTGCAATCATGCCTGGAAGCAAGCCGTTTCTGAGCTGGTAAGCCCCTCTTCTTGTGGTAGAAATTGGCATAGGGACTTACATACCCTCGTTGGTAACCCGTCATTGCTTTCTCTCCAAAAAACCGCCAGGACATATATCCTGACGAGTTTTTTCCAACAATTTGGTCTATTTCCACTCCTCCACTAAGGGGCCTGTATTCCCATATACCGGGTCACGCAGAGGAACTGGCTGTTTGATCGAACGGATTTCCTCCAAATCTTTGTCATGCTCGGCGGGGTCTCCTGTTTTCAGGTTCGGACTGCGGCCTTCCGGATAGGCGCCGCATACTTGAAAGTCACCACTTCCTCCGAGTTTTTTATGTCCGGTGCCTGCTGGCAGAACAACCACATCTCCCTCCTTTACACGGTAGGTTTCTCCCTGCTCACCGCCAAGCTGTATGTCTGCATGGCCTGACACCACACCGACAACTTCATGGGTATTAGTGTGATAGTGATGATAATCGAATACATCGCCTATCCAGCTGCCTGTCCACCCATGTCGATGGAAGGCATCCTCCAGCTGGTCAGGATGGTCCTTGAAGGCATTCGGGCAAATTAGTACGGGAAGCACCGGGTTATTCGGGATCCTACCATCACTTTCAAACTGTACCGTCTTCACCTCTGCCATACCTGCATTCCTCCTATCCTTATTTTTTCTTATGTACATATACCCGCTGCTCCCCTGCTATATCCGTCTTCCCTCCACTTGTATGGTTCCCATTTTGCCTGAAGTGAGATAGACTGTTGTATGGAATTCACAAATAGAATGGGGGAATGACTGTGTATCATCATGTAAGAGATATCATCCTTATTATTATCGGTTCATTCATTTTTGCCTGTGGAGTCAATTACTTCGTCATCCCCAATCAGCTTTCTGAAGGCGGGATTATTGGTATCACCATTGTCACCTACTATTTGTTCGGTTGGTCGCCCGGCGTGGTCAACTTCGTCTTGAATGCTACTCTTTTATTATTCGGGTATCGTTTTTTCACCAAACGGACCACCATCTATACGATTTTGTCCATCGTCCTCTCCTCCGTATTTCTGCATATCACCGTAGGATGGGGTGAACTGCTGGAAGATAAGCTTCTTGCCGCCCTGTTCGCGGGTCTGGCGGTAGGAATCGGCCTCGGTCTCATCTTCCGTGCCGGCGGGACTTCCGGTGGTACGACGATCCTTGCACGTCTGTTCAATCGGTTCTTTGGCTGGACGGTCGGCAATGCCATGCTGTTCATCGATATTGCCGTCATTGCCATGTCGGCGTTCATTATCGGTCGGGAACGTGCCATGTACACGTTGATATCTGTCTATGTCGGCGCCAAGGTGATTGATGCCCTATTGGAAGGTGCCGAGGAACGGAGCGCGGTCATGATCATGTCCGAGAAGCATGACGATATACGAAAAAGCATCACCGACAAGCTCTCCCGTGGTGTAACCGTGCTTGAGGCCCATGGAGGATATACCGGGGCGGAAAAGGATGTGTTATATGTGGTCATAAACAAGCGGGAGATTGTCCAGCTCAAGAAGCTGATTGAAAGCATCGATGAAAATTCCTATGTGACTCTCCATAAGGTCCAGGAGATATTTGGAAAAGGGTATAAGGGCACACATCCAGGCAAAGCATTGAAATGGTGAGGGTCAACCCTCGCCTTTTTTATTGGCTTTTTACAATCATCCCCCCCCCTACTTCCTTCCTGCATCCATCCTCCTTCTAAATAAGACATGGGTGAGTATATTACCTCATTTTCCAGAATTATGAAGGGATAAGTATTTCGGCCACCGAATGATTGTAGTAAGCGCTTTAAAAAATAGGGGAGGTATATTATTGATGAAGAGAAAACTGCTTACGTACACAGTCGCTGGTACATTGGTATTCGGTGGGATCACCGCTGGTTCCATGGGTGTAAGTGCCGCTGGAGAAGGACCCAACTATAATGGCAACGAAACAATCAACACCTCGATTCTGCATGACCATGAAGAACTGGTGAGCTTCCTGGAGACTCAAGATGCCAAACAGGAACAGATGGAACTGGAAGTAATCGGCCAATCGGTCAAAGATAGGGACATCCATCTGGTCAAGTATATTTCTGACCCAGATAATCCGACCATCCTCTATCTCACCCAGCAGCATGGGAATGAATCATTGACGACGGAGGGTGCTCTGGAATTCATCAAGCACCTGGGCACCGGAAAGACGAAAGGCATTCTCGATAACGTCAATATCCTGATTGTGCCCCGTCTCAATGTGGACGGTGCAGTGGGGGATGTAAACTTCTCTTTGGAAGACTATGTAGGGGACGGTGAGTATAACCTGACCCGCTATAATGCAGAAGGAGTCGACTTGAACCGGGACCATGTGGATAAAATCCAGCCGGAAACAAAAGCACTCCATGAGAATGTCATGCAACAATACGATATCGATTATATGATCGACTTGCACCACCAGGGGGCTCAAAGAGAGCGGGATGGTGAACTGGTATCCGGATCCATCCTGTACCCTACCACACCGAATGCCGATCCGGAAGTGGTGGAGAAGTCCAAACAACTGGGAGCTGTGGTATTTGAAGAAATCGACCGTACGGGCTGGGGCCACTTGGGCAAATATGTCGGAGGTTCAGCAGAGACGATCAGCCGTAACGGTATTGCCGTTGAATATGGCATTTCTACCTTGTTGTTTGAAATGCGCGGAATGATGGATCATACGAATGACCGCTATGTCCTTGGCCAGAAAAGCAACGGTTATTTGATCAAACAAACCGTCAACACCCTGCATGCAACTGCCGAGGCCATTTCAAACGGTTCGATTGAAGATCAGGATATTTCTTTCTGGGACAGCCTGTCAGAACAGGAATATAGATAGCATATACATGGGAGGGCCTGGCGTATACTACATTAGGCCCTCCCTTACAATGAATATATATCCTCCAGCAATCGGTGAACATTGGCCAGCTCGACCCTTGTTTCCGTTGTATCTTCTTCTTTTGCTGCAGCAATCAATTTGCTGATGGCTTCATATAACCCTTCATATTCCCCTTCATCCCCGATCAGCTGGATTTTCCAGCGGTGTTTTTTATACAGCTTCTTGAGCTCTTCAGCCTGCCCTCGTAATTCCTCCCATTCACCGTCATCCAGGGAGCTTTCCATGGTCTCCACTTGATCAAAGAAAACCTCTCCGCCCAGGATTCCTGCGCATCCAGAAAGCAGGATCAGAATCCAGGCAATAGCCAGTATCCGCTTCCCTGCCATACTCTCTCCTCCGTTCATTTGCATGGTTATTCCTATATTGCCCAATAATATAAAAAGCTTCCATTATGTTGGGGGGAAATTCCTATGCCTGAAATCATACTGATTCTGATCCGCTCTATCTGGTCCTTCCTTGTATTGTTGCTGATGGCACGATTGATGGGCAAGAAACAGATTGCCCAACTGACATTCTTCGATTATGTCGTCGGCATTACCATCGGTTCTATTGCAGCCACCATGTCCGTCGACCAGAACGTAAAAATTTCCAATGGAATAGGCGCCCTTGTCATCTGGGGACTCTTCCCCATCATCCTCGCCTATTTCGGGATGAAGAATCGGACATTTTCCCAATTGACTGATGGCAAACCGACTGTTGTCATTGAACAAGGGAAAGTTCTGGATAAAAATATGAGGAAAAATAGAATGACAATCGATGAGTTGATGCTGCAGCTTCGGGAGAAGGGGATTTTTAAGATTTCCGATATAGAAATGGCTATGCTTGAAACCAATGGGGAAATAAGCATTATGAAAAAGACAGAAAAACAGCCGATTACGCCTAGCACTTTAGGAATTCCGGTCGAAAGTGAACATGGTCCGACGATCGTCATCATGGATGGCCGGGTACTGAATAAAAGTCTATTAAAGCTTGGGTACTCCACCTCTTGGCTGCTGGGAGAAATCCAGAAACAGGGAGCACAGGAACTGAAGGACGTATTTATCGCACAAATTGATTCCAAAGGGCAAATGTATGTAGACCTTTATAAAGATATGGAGAAAAAGCAGACTGTCAATGAACGGTCCTTGCTGGCGGCATCCTTGAAGAAGATACAGGCAGACTTGGAGAGCTATGCCCTCCAGACAGAGAACCACCAGGCAAAGGCCATGTACGCTAACCAAGCGGAAAAGCTACAGAGAGTACTTGATGAGGTGGAGGGGTATATGAAGGGCGGGTAAGCATGTTTCTACTGCGCGGCCATTCGTGTACCGTTCCGTAAATGCACCATGAATTTTTCTTCTCCGACATGCCTGCTCTCTCTCCCAGCAAAACACAGTCCCGCTCCGTGAACCCTGTGATATAATTGATATAATACAGGATGAATAGTTAATCGCGGAGGTGGATGATTTGGACCCATTGGATATCATGCTGCATCAGGAAAAGGCGGTGCCCCATTACGAACCTATCATCAGCGCGGACACACAGCTTGTCGTCGGCTATGAGGTGAAGCCCTATTTCCAGATGCAGGAAGGAGATATACGAAGTCTTGACTGGTTTTTCGAAGATCCTTCCATCCCGGACGAGTTTCAGCTGGAGTTGAATTCCACCATTCAGCAGAAAGCGCTCGAGACCTATATGAAGACGGACCAGTCGTTGTACTTATTTTTCAACTATGATGCAAAGCTCCTTGCCAGAGATAATGGCGAGACATTAATGGACCAGCTGGAATCCTACATAGATATGGGGTTGGACATCAATAAAATCTATCTGGAGTTGAAAGAAGAATTGATTGTGAACCGGCTAGAGGAGCTGCGGGCGATGTTCAATTATATGAAGGCTCTCGGCCTGAAGATTGCGGTAGATGATGTAGGCCAGCGAAGTGGCAATCTGGAGTGGATGGCAAAGGTGCGGCCGAATGTAGTGAAAGTGGATGCAAGTTTCTTGAAGGACGACCTGGTCCCACACCTTTACCGGGAAGTGCATCAGTCTCTTGCATCGTTGTCCCGAAAAATTGGTTCCACCCTCTTATTCAAAAATGTTTCCAGTTTCCAGCAGCTGAATTACGCTTGGCGGAACGGCGGGCAGTTCTATCAAGGAAGCTATTTGAAGCGTGCAGATGCTTCGTATGTGGTGAAAGATTGCGCCCAGGAGCGGATGCAGGAGGATTTCCATCACTTTGTCACGTTTGAGAAAAGGAAAGTGAAGGCCCAAATGGAACTGACCGATCTGATCAGCGAGATATTCCAAAAGACGCTGAGCAATGTGTCTGCCGATGCAGCCTATGATGACACGATCATCTCTGTCGGAGAGGCATGCAGCCGCTATGCCTTCCGGGTGTATATTTGTAATGATGAAGGGATCCAGTTGTCGTCCAACGCGGAGAAGATGGAGGATGGAGAATGGAAACTCTATCAAGAAAGCCGGCACAAGAACTGGAGCTGGCGTCCATACTTCTTTGAAAATATCATGCGGATGAATATCGAAAAAAGAGGCATTCTTTCCGATCTTTATACGGATATTGAGCGGGATGAACAAATCCGTACTTATTCCCACCCTCTTTCCGATCATTTATACATCTTCCTGGATGTGCCATATGAGTATCTGTATGAACAGGAAGGTCTTTTATAGGGAGGGGGACGAATCTAGTTTAGCAGGGAAAGCCGCTCTGGATATCCTATTCCATAGGCGGCTAATAAGCTAACCCTTCTAAAAGCATAAGAAAAGAGCAGCCGAAACTGCTCTTTTCTTATGCCTCTTACCGTTCGGTCAGCGGAATGTCATCATACTCATCCACATCCAGCTCATGGACCTTGCCGGTCGCTACGCTGTCCAGGATGCCGTACAAGCCGGTTTCTACTGCTTTGGTCAACTGTCCCAGCTTTTTCTGGCCGAAACTCTGCGTCTGACCGGTCACCTCGAATAAGACGGCTCCGCTGCCATTCATGGCAAAGGATCCAAGTGCTGTTCCAGGCAGATCAAGGTCCTGCGGATACAGTGTAATGTTACCGAATGGGGAATTGCCCATCTGCTGGAGCGCATCGTATGCAGCAATATTCAACTGCTTGGAAAAATCTACGTTGTATTCATCCGCATATTCTTCGTATTTGCCCCCTGCTTCCGTCTCCGATTCAGGAATGAACACACCGGATAAGGAGAGTGTCACCGGATCATCTGTCCCCTCTACGACATACTCCCCTTGATGGTGAAGATCGACGAATACATCGACATTTCCATATTCCTCCTGCAATCCTTTATAGACATCCCGGATAGTCTGGGCTTCTGGAGTGATGAACCAGCCAGGCAGAGAGGAATCGTTAGGGAAATCATCTGCCTGTGGAGTGTAATCCAGATCTGGATTAAAATCCCGATTGACATCAAACCCTGGATTCACCCCATAATTCCAGTATTGATTTTCATAAGTATAGTAGTTCCAAGAAGGCTCTGTCCCTTCCAATTGCGGGAAGTCTTCCACTACTTCTTCCCATGTCATATCATTTCCACGCCGGTTACGCTCTGTAGCATCCGGATTGACCATCGGCATGGCAACAATCGTCAACTCCTCCCGAAGTGCCTGCATATCAGGGGAATTGTTGGAGCCTATCTGCTTGATCATCTTCAGCAATGCCTTGGTGCCTACTTTTTCATTTCCGTGAATTTCACTTTCAATCAGCACGACCTTGTCACCAGTACCGACAGTAGCCGTAAAAATTTCCCGGCCCTGATTGGAATAGCCTGCAACGTCCACTTCCACTCGTCCGTTACTAGTTTGTTTGATGAGATCAAGTTCCCTAGTCAATTCATCATGACTGATGAAACCTGAGATTGCAGGCATTTTATACTCCTGCGCCTTTTCAGCTTGGACAGGCGTATCCAATACAGGTGCTGCTAGAATCCCTGCACCAAGCAATAGGGAGCTGCATGTGACAGCAAGTGCTCTTCTTCGCTTCATTCCATCCCCTCCTATTTTTTGAATTATCTGCTTGTTATACATTCTTGGTTTCTAAGCGCAAAACCTTCTGAAATTCACAAATTGAACAATATGTCCCTGAACCCGCAGTGTGTATAGTCCCACTTCATTTCAAAAACATGTCTATATGCCCAGTTTGTGAATGGATCCAGGTGGGAGAACAGGAGGAGATTTTCTACTAAAAAAGCGGTCATCTGTAATGAATAGAATCATACAGATGACCGCTTCCTATGTACTAGTTAAAATTGATAGTCTGTTAACGGTGCGAGCAGTTTCACGCCTTTTCTATTTCCCGGGATCCACCTGGAATCACCAACCAAATGGGAGCTGTAGCCGAGTATGCAGGCATAGAACATTCCCTGGATATCTACATCCACTGTAAACAAGTAACTGATATAACTGAAAAAAGCCAGACCGAGCACCGAATGGGTATAGGACCTGTGCGGCACAAGCGACGCCAACACGACATATGCTCCTAGCAACAGAAGCCACAGTACGTTCATCGCCGCTCCCAGCAAAATGACACCGGCACCGGTCACGGAAAGCATCATCTTTTCGGACAACTTCCGGGAAAAGAAAAACAGCAGCATCCCTACGCCGATTCCAATAGCCCGGTCGACGCCAACCCCTTCTATCCAAGAATAATAGACAAGCCATAAGGCAACAAAGCTCATGACGACTTTCAACGGTTCCGACGGGAGCGTGATCCGATTCGATAGTCTGCCTCCCGTATCAAGATCCGGAAACAGCCCCGCAATCATGCCGGCACTGATCAAGGCAATGCTGTCCAGCGGTTCCACCCCGTAATAGGCAGCCACTCCGAATCCTGCAGCACCTCCGAGCATGGCATGTGTGCTTCCCTTCATGTTGACCCCCCTTCCTGCTTTCCATATTATACAGGAAGAAGGGGGAACGTGGTAAACATACGTTCTATTTTGATAGATGCGGGCCCTCGCGCTCCGGCGGATTTCCCGCGTGTGATGCCGATAAAGCTGAGCTCCGGCGGATTTCCTGCGGGTGCTGCTGATATCCTCGCGCTCCGGCCGATTTCACGCGCGTGTTGCTGATATCCTCGCGCTCCGGCGGATTTCACGCGTGTGCTGCCGATATCATCACGCTCCGGCGGATTTCCCGCGTGTGCTGCTGATATCATAGCGCTTCGGCGGATTTCACGCATGTGCTGCTGATATCATCGCGCTCCGGCAGATTTCCTGCGTCTGCTGCCGATAAACTCGCGCTCCGGCGGATTTCACGCATGTGCTGCTGATATCATCGCGCTTCGGCGGATTTCCCGCTTGTGCTGCTGATATCATAGCGCTCCGGCAGATTTTCTGCGTCTGCTGCCGATAAACTCGCGCTCCGGCGGATTTCCCGCGTGTGCTGCCGATAAACTCGCGCTCCGGCGGATTTCACGCGTGTGCTGCCGATATCCTCGCGCTCCGGCGGATTTCCTGCGCGTGCTGCTGATAAACCGACGCTTCGGCCGATTTCACGCGTGTGCTGCTGATATCATCGCGCTTCGGCCGATTTCACGGGTGTGCTGCCGATATCATCGCGCTCCGGCCGATTTCACACGTGTGCTGCTGATATCATCGCGCTCCGGCGGATTTCCTGCGCGTGTTGCTGATATCCTCGCGCTCCGGCCGATTTCACGCGTGTGCTGCCGATATCCTCGCGCTCCACTCGAATGCTCCTTTCCATATAATCTTTCTAATGCTTCATCCCTTCTATGATAACTGCCCTAGAAATCTGACACCATAGACAAGTCCAACGGCGATCAAAATGCCCATCACATTTGCCAGCAGGTCATACAAATCCGCTCCACGTCCGACATAACCCTGAAGAAATTCCGTGGTGATTGCTATCATCAAACTTATCAAAATGATCCATCCAACCCGTCCTAATACCATGGCCAATAACAATGTCAATACAAAAAACATGATGAAATGGCCTGCAAGCTCAAAGACACTTACCTGCTCAAGCGGGTACAGGACAGCGATGTTCTGCCAATCAGGTTCCTTTGACAGCCGGAAACTCACTTCCCCATAGGATAGAAATGCATGGACATCCTGGGTACATGTCCCTATGAAAATAAAGACGATCCAGATCATCAATAAAAACCGCATCAAATCCCCACACCCTTCCCTTTCAACGGTATTCATCAACAGTACTTCTGCAAAAAAGAGACTAAGAACTCGCATCACTAGTTGAGCTAAGGAACTGGCCATGCTTTCCAGAAGTATGTTGAATGGCATCCTTCAGATTTTATGTAACGCTAAACAACAGAAGGTCACTGCCAATGTTAACCAGTCTCGACCTATATAAGGGGAGAGTATTCACCGCTATCACCCAGATGCCAACATTTTTTCTTTCTATGAAAAAAGGGCTATTCCATACGGCCCGTACATATAATTTGAATATTAAGAGTTTTATGTTACTATTTCATGGTACTGCTTACGGTATTTGTCGAAATTTGATTAAGGGGGAGTATGATGAAAACACTCACTAGTTTTTTTGACCGGATGGTGCAACGGTATTTGCCTGATGCTTTTCTGTTTGCCATCATCCTGACGATTGTCGTCTATGTGGCCGGTGTCCTGTTTACAGCCAGTGGACCGGTAGAAATGGTAGAGCATTGGGGCAGTGGATTCTGGGACCTGCTGGCTTTTGCCATGCAGATGTCCCTTGTGGTGGTGACTGGATATATTCTGGCAAGTGCGCCGGTCATCCGCCGGGCACTGGGAAGATTGAGCATGCTGGCAAACACGCCGGTACAGGCAATCATGCTTGTTACCTTCGTTGCCCTCGTTGCTTGTTTGATCAATTATGGATTCGGTTTGGTGGTCGGCGCCCTGTTTGCCATTCACGTAGCGAAGCGGGTTCCATCCGTGGATTATCGTCTGCTGATTGCCAGTGCTTATAGCGGGATGCTTGTATGGCATGGGGGCTTCTCCGCTTCGATTCCTTTATTGCTGGCGACTCCCGGCCATTTTCTGGAAGACACCATCGGGACGATTGCTGTTACCGAAACATTGTTCAGCCCGTTCAACATGTTCATCGTCCTGTTCTTGCTGGTGACTCTTCCATTCTTCAACAGATTTTTAATGAATGGAAGCGACCCGCTTAAGAACACAGATGCCGCTTTGTGGAAAGAGGATGAGGAGGAAGAAGCTGATCGAAGCCAGGTGAAAATCCAACCGTTGACCCCGGCGGAGCGGCTGGAGAATAGTCAAATCCTATCCCTTCTCATCGGGGTGATGGGTCTTGTCTATATAGTCTATCATTTTTCCGTCAATGGGTTCGATTTGAATATCAACATTGTCAATTTCATTTTCCTGTTTCTCGGCATCTTGTTCCACCGGACCCCGAAGCGGTTCTTGGATACCGTCATGAAAGGTGTCAAGAACGCGGCAGGCATCATTGTACAGTTTCCATTTTATGCCGGCATCATGGGCATGATGGTAGCTTCCGGACTGTCCCAGCAAATGTCCGAATGGTTCATCAGCTTTTCCACTGAGTTTACGTATCCGCTGTTTGCCTTTCTGAGTGCAGGCATTGTCAATTTCTTTGTCCCTTCCGGCGGCGGACAATGGGCCGTACAGGGGCCGATCATGATCCCAGCCGCCATGGAAATCGGCGTCAGCTCTGCAAAGACTGCCATGGCCGTTGCCTGGGGAGATGCATGGACCAATATGATCCAACCGTTTTGGGCATTGCCCGTTCTGGCAATAGCCGGCTTGAAGGTCCGGGATATCATGGGCTTCTGTGTGATGATCCTGTTCTACAGTTTCATCCCGATCGTCATTGGCCTGCTATTTTTGTAAAAAAACAGCCCCTCGTGAGATTTCCACTCTCTCACAGAGGGGCTGTTTTGATGGGCACCTATGATCCTGATACTTTGCTCTCCAGAAATGTTTTCAAGACATGTACCGTTTCTACACAATCCTTCAAGTCAGACCATTCGTCGGGATTGTGGCTGATACCGTCCTTGCTTTTCGTGAACAACATGGCAATCGGCAGCTTGGTTCCGATAATCATGGAGTCATGGCCGGCTCCGCTCGGCAAGCGGTATGGGCGGATGTCATTCGACTCCACGGCCTTTTCCAGCAGCTGCTGTGTCTCCTCTTCTATCGGTACAGGAGTGATTCGCATTTTCTCCTCACATTCCAAACCGATGCCATGTTTACCGGAAATGCTGTTTGCCAGTCCTTCCACTTGGCTGAGCAAAGTATCCCGTGTATTCTCGGCAATATCCCGAACGTCGACGAATACGGTGACCTTGCCAGGGATGACATTGATGCCGTTTGGCTCAACATGCATCTTTCCAACCGTCGCAACGGCGGACTCACTTACTTTTCGTGGCAGCTGGTTCACCTGGTAGATGAACTCACTGGCAGCCACCAGCGGATCCTGCCGGTCATTCATCGGGGTGTTGCCAGCATGGCCAGCCTGACCGGTAAATGTCAATTCCAGAAAAGACGGACCGGCAATTCCGGTGACAATCCCACAGGGCAGGTTTTCCTTCTCCAGGCGTTTTCCCTGCTCGATATGCACCTCGACAAACATGTCGA
Organism: Virgibacillus xinjiangensis; assembly: GCF_042643145.1. Taxonomy (NCBI): domain Bacteria; kingdom Bacillati; phylum Bacillota; class Bacilli; order Caryophanales; family Bacillaceae; genus Virgibacillus; species Virgibacillus xinjiangensis. The sequence continues at coordinate 47,075 of NZ_JBHRSA010000025.1, read as the reverse complement.
TCTCCTCTGGACTGCGTTTTGCTTCTAGGAAGCCTTCCGGGGTGAGGCCGACATCTGCGAGAACTTCTTCAAAGCTTCTGCCTTCCGTGTCGTTCAGCTTCTTTTTCTCCTCGAGATCAATATAGCCCATCATCGCTTCACTTCCGTTGAAGCCCCCTTGGAAGCGGGAACCTTCTTCATCACTGAAAATCACCACTTCATACGGCTTTTCCGGCTGGTAACCGGCATCCTTCCAAGCCTGCGCAACTTCCAGTGCAGCAAGGACACCAAGCGGACCGTCGAAATGGCCCCCATTCGGTACACTATCGACATGCGACCCGCTCAAAACTGCCGGCAATGAATCATTTTTCCCGACAAGCCGGCCGAACACATTGCCTGCGCCGTCCTGTTTCACTTCAAGGCCTGCTTCCCGCATCCAGTCCATCACGAGATCCTTTGCCGCTTTTTCCTCAAGCGAAAAGCCGGGCCGCTTGGAACCATTATCCTCTGTACGTCCAATCTGGGACAACTCGCCAAGCCTCTTTGCCAGGCGCGAGCCAGAGATGCCATCCCGATCGGCACTGCCGTCATAAACCTGCATTAATTTCTTTTCCAATTGAAAGTTCTCCGCCAATCCCAATTCCTCCCTATGTATGACACACCTATATGTGTAACGGTTCAGATCGTTTTGAGCACGTACATTATAACATGGGATGGAAGGACACCGCACGAGTGGGGGAGGCTGTGTGGCCCGAGTGAGAGGTGGCGCGGCACGAGTGCGGAGCAGTGGCGCCCGAGCGAGAGGCTGCGCGGCACGAGTTCGGGAGGCTGACGCCCGGGTGAGGTGGCGCGGCACGAGTGTGACGGGGCCCCAGCTGCCTTATTTCCTCAGCTGCATTGCTGTCTGCAGATCGGCAATTTCCTTTTCAATATGGGGGTGGCTCGGCAGCCGTGGTATTTCTCTCCTACTGAGCGGCTGCTCCTGTTTGGCAGCTTGGGCCATTTTCTCAAAAGTCAACAGCAAATGGGCCATTTCTTCGTCAGATAAAATGGTACGGTTCGGTTCTTTGGCCGCTGCTTCCAACAAGTATCCGAGCTGATCCGTTGAGAAGATGATCGGCCAGAGATTATGAAGAGCCGGTTTATTTCGCGGTATCTCTCCCAAGGCCGTGGAATATACCAGGTTGAGGTTGTTCAAGTTGGTCTGCATTTTCCGCATGTCCCCGCTTTCTCCTACAGCTGTACCGGTGTTATCGGAAAACAGTTGAGCAAGCACTTGCATCTCGCTGCGGATTGTTTTGGACAGCAAATGCGGGAGACGGCTGGATGCAGATCTTCTGCCGATCAAGTATGTGCCGGCAAGGCCGATGGTACAGCCAATCAGGACATCCGTAGCCCTTATGGCGGCGAAATAGCCCACATCAAAAATTTGGGTAGCATTTTCTGCCATGAAAATTGCCGTTGAGGTGAAGAAAAATGCGGCGAGTGCGTAATTCCTCGGTATGAACATTTCCGCTCCGAATGTGAGCACGGTAATGATGACTGCAATCATCCACCCCTCTGGCTGGGATGCCAATAACATGCTGGCGATCAGTACACCGATGATGGTTCCCACGGAACGCTGGATGGCCCGGTGGAAAGTCGTCATGACGGTGGTTCCCATCATCACTGCTGCACAGGAAAGTGGAATCCAGTATGCACGGTCAAAGTCGAACGAAAAGGCGATCAGCGCGGCAATGACCATGATGAAGCCATTCCTGAGCGAGGAGATGAATACGATGGAATTTTTATGAAGTGCCCCTGCAAATAAGGAACGGACCGGCGGCTTTCGGATATGAATGTCATGTTTCGCGGCTTTCTCCGGGTCAGTCAGTACCTCATCCACCTCCCTGATCCGGGTGCTAAGCCGTATGAGCATCGGGTGGTCATCGACCTTGGGAAGGGCAGAAGCAGATGACTTCCCACCTTCGAGAGACTTCACAAATTCTCGAATTGCTTGTCCGAAGTCCTCGGGAATCCGGCTACCTTCCTTGGCATGATACTCGACCACTTCGGAAAAGATATGGTTCGCCTGCTCATATAAATAGTATAACTTCCTGGATTCCATGGATTTATCCCATGATATATAGCCGGCAGACAACGTATCACCAGCGACCTTGATCTGCTGGAGCGCCTTTTCCCTGGCCACACTGAATGTATCGGTACTTGCAGAATCGATCAGCGAAGCCAGCTGGTTGTAAACAGCTTTCAATGCTTTCGTTTCAGACCCTCTTCGATTAATGAACCAGCCGGACATGGCGACTGTCCAGGAAAGCATCCCACCTAGAAAAACCAGTCCCGCCCGTATCGGGGCTTCCGATGGATTGATATTCATGGCAGAAGTCAAGGTGACAGCCAGAACAAAAAAGATCGCAGCAGGCCCTGGAAATTTCAGGGTCCCGAAAATGAAGGTGACAAATGCACCAATAAAGCCGACAGCCACTGCCATTGCCAATGGATACGGGGCCAGCAGTGTACCTATTCCGACAGCGGCAGCCAGGCCGACGGCAACAAAGAACAGCTTCTTCGCTCGCTGGGCAAGTGGTTCATTGAACATGTAGAGAAACGTGAAGCTTCCGATACTGCCGTACATCCCATATTGGAAATTGCCGAATAGCAGTCCAAGAAATATAGGTATCCCTGCACAGATCCCTGCGAGTAAAGACTTAATCCAGGGGAATGGAACATTTTTTATTTCAAATGCCTGTTTCACGGTGGTCCAGAATGTATGATTGCTGTTGTTATTCATCTAATAGCGCCTCTTTCTTTACTTACCTTTATACCATTCATGCACCCTTCCTATTTTACGCCTTTTCATCCATTCTATCAAAATAGCTGCAGTATCAGATGCTGCTGCATCGGCATACAGAAATAGATGTTTCTTCTAAAGTTCAGCGTAGACAAGCAGGTTTCTTCTCTTACAGGCAGGTCTCAAGCTGTTGGAATCATTCTTGATATAAACCGTAACCGTTACTATTTACAAAACGTAATCATTACGGTATTATTTTATTCATAACTATAAACAGTAAAGAAAAGATGCGGAGAGGAAGTTGACGTTGAAAAGCTTAAAAGCACTGATCTTATTCATTTTGATTGCCCTTGTGGTGGCGGGTTGCAGTTCTGCTGAGCAAGCTTCACCAAATAAAGAAACGGAAGGGCTAACGATTTATACCACACTTTATCCCATCCAGTATGCAGCAGAGCGGATAGGCGGGGATACCATTTCCGTTGAATCGGTCTTCCCTCCCGGGGTGGATGCCCATACATTTGAACCGACGACACGTGATATGACAACCATCGCAGACGGAGATGCGTTCATTTATATGGGAGCCGGCATGGAAGGCTTTGCCGAAACCGCTGCAGAGGCATTGTCCTCCCAAGAGGTGGAGATGGTGGAACTCGGACAGAATGAGGAGCTGTTCCAGCCAAGCGAGGGTTCCGCAGAAGACGAGCATAACGACGAAGCGCATGAGCACCATGATGGCGATGAACATCATGAAGATGAGCAACATGATGAGGGTGAACATCAAGATGCTCACGGCGAAAACCAAGATTCTCATGGCCATGAAGGGGATGATGGGCACAACCACGGCGACCATAACCCACATGTTTGGCTCGATCCAGTGAGAATGATAGAAATGGCAGAGATGGTAAAAGAGGAGCTTATCGAGCTGAATCCAGAGGCAGAACAAACGTACGAGGAAAACTTCACTTCTCTAAAAGATGACCTGCATCAGCTGGATGAGGAGTTTGTTAGTTCTATTGGAAACAAGGAAGACAAGCATATTCTCGTGTCCCATGCAGCATATGGCTATTGGGAAGAACGCTATGGGATCGAGCAAATATCTGTGAACGGCCTCTCTTCCAGCAGCGAACCTTCCCAGAAGGAATTGACGCAAATCATTGACCTGGCTGATGAATATGACCTGGAATACATGATCTATGAACAAAACAGTTCCAATCGTGTATCGGAAATCATTCAGGAACAGCTCGGTATGAAAAAAGCACAAATTCATAACGTGTCCGTTTTGACGGAAGAGGATATCGATAACGGTGAGGACTATCTGTCTTTGATGAAACAAAATATCGAAGTATTGGATGAAGTGACAAACTAATGGCCAATGAAATAGACCGAGCGGGTTGCCCGGTCTATTTTCGTCATATAAGGTTGATGCCGGTTCATGCGTCTGCCGGCCTGGCAATCTACATAGCTTATAACTCTGCCTCTACTCCAATATCCATGTCCTTCAATTTTTTGTAGATTCCAATGGCTACTACTAGATCGAAATAGGCGGCACCGACGGATTTGAAAAAAGTGATGCCCTCTTTCGATTCCCTCAGTGGCCTGTCATCCTCGCCAAGATCGCTGAGTTCGGCATCGATAGAAGAAAAATCCCAGTTGAATTGCTCATCCGCATCGGCGTGGATCAGCTCTCCGGCCTCGTCTTTGACACCGGCCAGGTCATCAACCACTATTTTTTCTGCTCTTCTGATGGTGGCCTGGTCCACTTCTCGCATCGATGGCAGAAAGGAGCCGACTCCGTTGACATGGGTGCCTTCCTTCAACAGGTCTCCGTTAAATACGGGTTCTTTCGAACGGGTGGCACAGCAGAGGATGTCCGCTTCAGCCAGCACGTCCTCGGAGTGGTCGCAGACATCCATATCCACTTCCACCCCGAAATCCTGCAGCTTCTTCTTGAAAGCTTCGGCCTTTTCCTTGGTGCGATTGTACAGTTTCAGGGAAGATATGTTGCGGACCTCCAACATTCCAAGCACTTGTTCAAAAGCCATGGCACCTGTTCCGATTACCCCAACTACTTTGGCATCTTCCCTGGCCAGCTTTTCTGTCGCAATGGCGCTGAGTGCCCCTGTCCGGAGCCTGGTTAAGTAGGAGGCATCCATCATGCAAATATGCTCCCCTGTTTCTGCTTCCGTCAGCATCAGCACCCCCTGGGTCGTCGGTTTCCCCTTTGCCGGGTTCTGTGGGAAGATGGACACGACTTTCACCGATGCCATCTCTTGTGCCAGGTCGGCACTCGGCATATACAATGCAGAACCATCATGCTGCGGGACGTCAAGAACCGTGCGATGCGGACTAGTGATCGAGCCGCCTTTTTTCGAATTGAGCCCCTGCTTCACATCTGCAATGGCGTCCCCCATACGATAATGTTGCTGTATATCTTTACCTGATAGAATAAGCATGTCATACTCCCTTTCTCTCTCTATGTTGTCGCTTTGGCTTCACTCGTCTGAAGTACTTCTTCTTCCTCATCCAAATCTTGTGCCTTACGGTCTTTCACAGCCGAAACAGCTACAAGGGAGATCACAGCGGTGAGGATGATGTACAATGCTACCGGCACATAGGAATTATCGAAGCGGATCAGCAAGGCAGTCGCAACAAGTGGTGCAGTACCACCGGCAAGTGCTGCGCCTATCTGATAACCGAGTGAAATTCCGGTGTAGCGTACCTTGGCACTGAAAATCTCCGAAAACATGGTACCGAGCACAGCGGTAATCGGTGCCCAGATGATACCAAGCCCGATGATGGTCGCCAACATCAGCATGGCTACCGAACCTTGGTGGATCAGCCAGAAATAAGGGAAAGCATACAGTGCCATCAGGATGGTTCCCCCAATGTACAGCGGCTTCCGCCCGATTTTATCCGATAGAGCACCCATGATCGGCATCATGATGGTCGTGATGATCGTACCAATGGTTACGGCATTCAATGCATTTGTTTCCGTGAAACTCAAATTGGATGTGGCATAGGAAACGATGAAAGTACCGAAAATATAGAATGGAGCGGTCTCCACCACTTTCGCCCCGATGGCGATCAGCACTTCTTTCCAATGGTAGCGCAGGGTATCAGCAATCGGCAGCTTGGCCACGGTTCCCTGCTCCTGATTCTTTTTGAAGGATGGTGTTTCGTCGATTCCCTTACGGATCCACAGACCGAAGATGACCAGCATTGCACTCAGTAGGAATGGCACCCTCCAGCCCCAAGTCATGAAGGAACCTTCCGGCAGCAAGGTCATGATCGACAGGGCAATGGTTCCCATCAGCATCCCGAGGGTAACCCCCATCTGGGGAACACTTCCGAACAGGCCGCGCTTCTCTTTTGGTGCATATTCCACCGCCAACAGCAACGCTCCTCCCCATTCACCGCCAAGGCCGATCCCCTGGATCAGTCGCAAAGTAATCAACAGGATGGGTGCCCAGATGCCAATGACTTGATACGTCGGCAGAACCCCCATCAAGAAAGTGGAAATTCCCATCAGACTGAGCGTCAGGACCAAGGTCTTCTTCCGTCCGATCCGGTCGCCGATATGACTGAAGATGATTCCTCCGAACGGGCGGATCAAAAAGGCCAGCGCGAATGTCGCAAAGGCATACAACGTACCGAATGCCGGGTCCTCGGTTACAAAGAACAGCTGATTGAAGACCAAAGCGGCAACAGTCCCATATAAAAAGTAGTCAAACCATTCAATGGCACTTCCGACAATACTCGCGACAAGCACCCGGCGCATTTTTTTCTTCTCCATTGTCTATCACTCCTATATTTGTGTTTGAAAAGCTTCCACCTAAAGAAATCGCTTACAAAAAAGATATAGAATGAATAGCAAGTTCTTCCCTTCTTCTCCCCTCCTGTCACCAGAATTTAAGTGTCACTTAAACTTTCTAATCGAATTATACGGTAATTTTCTATAAATTGTCAACAATCTATTCAATTAACCATACTTCATCCTATAGAATATTAGATAACAAGATTCCCGGGGACCATGCTATAATGAACATTCAATTTGGTTGTCGGCACGAGGTGAACAACATATGCAGGAAGCGTTAGGAGCAAATATAAAACAGCTGCGGAAGAGGAAAAAGCTGACCTTGAAACAGATTTCCCAGCAGACAGGTTTGTCGATCAGTTTCCTGTCGCAATTGGAAAACGGAAAATCATCGGCTACGTTAGAGTCACTCAAGAAAATTTCCGATACACTCGGGGTGAATCCGAGCCACTTTTTCGATGAGCCGGAAAAAGATCCGGAAGAAGCGATTGCCCGTAACACATCCGATGTGGATGACTTGGGCGAGAATACATTCATTTACAGAGATCTTACTGGGAAGATGCAAAACCCGCTATTCACACCGATTCTTGTGGTATTGAATCCAGGTGATAATCAAGGCAACAATATCACGCACAGCGGGCAGGAATTCCTCTATGTATTGGAAGGGACACTGACAGTCATGATCAATCAGACGGAATACACCCTGGAACCGTACGACAGCATCTTTGTCGATTCCTCCAAGCCGCACTATTGGCTGAACCGGACAGAGGAGACGGTGAAATTCCTTTGTGTGTCTGCGGAAGGGTGAGCACTTTCCGTGTGATGGGCATGTTACCTTGCCTATGGAATCTATTAATTGCAGGGGGGATGGAAAATGATTATATCAGCAACTGTGGGAGCTTTACAGACGGGTGATATGATTTTTCAATTGGTATTGTTTTTACTGATGATGCTTGTAATAGTAGGCATTGTCCTTGTTGTGGTCCGTAGAAACCGCCGCATGAAAAGGGTGGAAGAAAAATTGGACAAGCTTCTGGAGGAAAAAGAGAAGCACTGACATGGAAAGCGCTCCGATTGACCTAAGGCTGCCGGAGCGCTTTCTATGTTTCTATTGATTTTTTACCGGATGATGATAAACATGCTCTGGATAGTCGGTCACAATGCCATCTACATTCAAATCGAATAGATGATAAGCCTGCTCCTGCGATCTGGAGGTATATGGATAGATCTCCAAGCCGGCAGTATGTACCATATCGACTAGTTCAGGTGTCACGATGTTCATATTCGGATTGAAATAATCGGCATAGGATGCAAATTCATTCAGTTCTTCCATGCTGACATCGGCCCAACTCATGCCAGCCAACACGGCATGCGGCAATTCTGGCAACAGTTCCTTGGACTTCTTCACCGACTCATGATTGAAGGATTGGATGACAATCTTGCCATTGGCTGTATGGTCCATGTTCCGTTCTTTCAGAGCTTCCGCAACCTTTTCTTCTATGCCCGGGTACAGCTCCGGTGCTTTCAGCTCTACCAGGATACCAGTTTTGCCGCGAAAAGCATCCAGCATCTCTTCAAAAGTCGGCACTTTTTCTCCACTAAATTCCTCACCGAACCAGCTTCCAGCATCCAGTTGACGGATTTCCTCCAAGGTATAGTCACTTACCTTCCCGGTGCCATCCGTGGTACGGTCGACTGTCGTATCATGGATCAGCACGAGTTCTCCGTCCTTGGTCATCTGCACATCGATTTCGACATAATCAGCCTTCATCTCCACTCCTTTGTGAAAAGCCGCCATCGTGTTCTCCGGCGCATGGGCGGACGCTCCACGGTGTGCAACATTGACGATCTGCTGCTGCTCCCTCATAGAGACCTCCCCTTTTGCGGCCATCACGGGCATAGCAAACATAGACATCGCCACACAAATGATAGAAAATACAATACCTGTTCGTTTCATAGGCTTCTGCACTCCTTTCTACTAGGTTCACCTCTATTATAAGGAGCCAGTATGAAGAAGACTTAAAGTGAAGTTAAAGAGACTGTAAGAAAAACAGCGGCATATGTCCCGGTTCATTCGTCCTGTACACTGGAAGAGCTGCATTGTTTTTGGCTGGGTCACCCGCTATATTCTATAATTGATGAAACAGATAATTGGAGGAGGAACAGAAATGGACCGATTTATGAGACGGGCGGTGGAGCTGGCTGCCAATAATGTAAAGGAGGGTGGTCAGCCATTTGGTGCCGTCCTCGTAAAAGACGGGGACATTTTCACAGAGGGTGTCAATGAATTGCATAAACATTACGACATCAGCGGCCATGCAGAAATGCTGGCATTACGGCGTGCACAACAACAACTGAAAACCAATGACTTGTCAGGGATGATCATGTATGCAAGCGGTGAACCATGCCCCATGTGCCTTTCTGCCATGTATTTCGCCGGGATTGAACAAATTATCTACTGCGCCTCTGTGGAGGATGCCTACGAAGCCGGCCTGGAAAAATCGAAGATCATCTATGAAGACCTGCAGAAGCCGAAAGAAGCAAGGAGCATTTCCATGAAACAAATGCCCTTGACCAACGAACAAGAGGACCCAATGAAGCTGTGGCAGGAGCGGAGGTGAGAGTGTATCGCGCTCCTGCCGATTTCCGCGGTGTCCGGCGGATATCCTCGCGCTTCCGCTGATTTCCTCGGTGTCCGGCGGATATCCCCACGCTCCTGCCGATTCCCGCGGTGTCCGGCAGATATCCTCGCGCTTCGGCTGATTTCCTCGGTGTCCGGCGGATATCCTCGCGCTCCTGCCGATTCCCGCGGTGTGCGGCGGATATCCTCGCGCTTCCGCTGATTTCCTCGGTGTCCGGCCGATATCCTGGCGCTCCTGCTGATTTCCGCGGTGTCCGGCGGATATCCTCGCGCTTCGGCTGATTTCCTCGGTGTCCGGCCGATATCCTGGTGCTCCTGCCGATTCCCGCGGTGTGCGGCGGATAATCCGTCCACCATCCCGTAAAAAAACGTCTTTTACCTGCTTCAGACAAAATTCTTGTGCTTTAATCTTCAACTATTCACTGAAAAGTCATTGTTAAATCCTACTTCTACTGTTAAGTTTAAGAAACAGGCATAAATTTGGAGGAGGAAGTCACGGATGAAAAGTGCAAATCCTTACTTATTCATCGAGAACTGCAGACAAGAAATGGATCACTATCAGAAAATATTGGGTGGAGAGATAAAAAATGTCCAATTTGCAGATGGAATCGCTATATTCAAAGGACATGAAGGAAAAGTGCTGCATGGGGAACTCCATCTCGGGGACAGTATCATCCATTTTTCGGATATATTTGAACCTGTTAGCAAGGGAGAGCATGTGAAAATCACCCTGGATTTCGATACGGAGGAAGAAATACGCAAGGTGTACAGTGCCCTGCTGGATGGCGGGCATGCTTCTCCTGCACTACAGTCGACCTTCTGGGGGGCATTACATGCCAATGTTACAGACAGGAACGGTGTCGGCTGGTTGCTGAATTTTCAGAAGTAACCCTGTATCCACGGTGGTGAAAGAACCAACAACATACGTTGACCCAAAACCCGGACGGTGATATACACCCCCGGGTTTTGTATTTATTTAAAGCAAGCGCTCTCCCTTACAGATGGCAGTCATACTTGACGCTGCATGATTTTCCCATGAATGGACATAATAGGAACTATCTATGATGAGTAAAGGTGGATATCAAATGGAAAATGAATATCATGTCAGGCTGTCCTCTGCAGAAATCGCTAATCTATGGACAACCTATCAGGGGGACACCATGTCCATCTGTGTCTTCAACTATTTTCTGAAGCATGTGGATGATGAGGAAGTGAAGCAATTAATGGCACATGCGCTCGATGTCTCGCAACAGCATGTGGAGATGATACGGAAAATCATGAAAGTCGAGGAAATCCATATTCCCCAAGGCTTCGGAGAACAGGATGTGAATCTCGGTGCAGGCCGTCTCTTCACGGATGTTTTCTATCTGCATTATATGAAGCAAATGGCGAAAGGCGGTCTGGAAACCTATTCCCGGCTGTTGCCGGATATCTATCGGAAGGACATCCGCTCCTTTTTCTCCAAGTGCCTCGCTACCACGATAGAACTACATGAGAAAGTGACCAAACTGATGCTGGATAAGGGCATCGCTGTCCGTCCCCCACATATACCGGAACCGAAAAAAGTGGAGTTTGTAGAAAAACAATCATTCATGCTGGAGGGACTAGGAAAAGGCCGGCCACTGACAGGTCTGGAAATCTCCAACCTTTACAAAAATGTAAAGACGAATGAATTGGGCTCGGCCTTGGCAACAGGCTTCAGCCAGGTGGTCGAATCGAAAAAATTGGCGAAGTACATCCTGCGGGGAAAAGAAATTGCCACCAAACATGTAAGGATATTCAGCGATTATCTTGGCAATGACTCCCTCCCTGTTCCGACTTCCATTGATGAGACCGTCACGGATTCAACAGAAGCCCCCTTTTCCGACAAACTGATTTCCTATCATTTCAACCTGATGACTTATTCTGGTATCGGCAACTACGGTTCCGCCATTGCTCAGAGCCAGCGAAGTGATCTGGCCATCGACTATTCCCGGCTCATGGCAGAGATCTTAAAGTACGGCGAAGATGGCTTAAACATCATGATCAACAATGGGTGGCTGGAAAAACCGCCGATGGCTGCCGAACGGAAAAGCTGACCGTGAAAGGGTAAACAATGCTTTCTTCGCTTACCGAACCACACAATTAGAATCGAGTTTTCCAATAGGTTAGCAGCCGAGCCTATCACATGGTATAGCCGCAAATCATAATCAAAGGCCGAAGGGGCATCCCTCCGGCCTTTTGCCTTTCAATAACGTTTTCCGAATATATTCAAATATTCAAGATGATACGACAACCAGAACACGGCAGCCAGCATGCCGATCATCAGTATGAAGAACATCCAGTCACGTTTACCGACGGTCATTTGATGATAATGCGTGCGATCAGGATCTCCGGTGAATCCCTTCGATTCCATCGCAATAGCTACACGTTCCGCCTTGCGGATGCCATTGGCCAAAAGAGGGATGGCATAACGGCGGAATTGGTTGATGCGGCCCTTTATGCCGCGAGCCCGTCCGATCCCCCGGATATGGTGGGCCTGTTTGAGCACTTGCAGTTCATGCCGGAAAATCGGCAGGAACCTGTAGCCGGCCAGGATGCCGAACGTGATTTTCGGGGGAAGCTTGCACTGTTGCATGAAGCTCAGCATCAGTTTGGTCGAATCGGTTGTCAGAATGAATAATAAGGAAAGGGCTCCGAAACAGAGAGAGCGGAGCGCGAGGCTGATTCCGGTCTGAATGCTGCCTGTGGTGATTTCCAGGTTCCACAAGGTGAATACCACTTCCCCATAAGAAAACGTCTGATTGGCGTACAACACCGTCATCCAGGCAAAGCCAAGGGCAACCAATACAAAGGGGCTGAATAGCTTCAGCCAGCGGAGCACAGGAATATCGGACATGGTAAAAGTAATGCCGAGAATAAAGACGAAATACAACAGCGGCGTGAACACATCAAACGTAAAACCAAGCAGAATACCAGGCAGCAGGACGGCGAATGCCTTGATGCTCGGATTAATGGACGAGATCATACCGTTCACCTACTCTCGATCTGTTTCTCAGCCTTGACGGCAGGGTCAACCTTGCCTCCTGCAGAAGACGGGTCTTCTCCCATAAGTCCTCCGGCTTTCCAGCAAAAGCCATTTCCCCATGCTGCAGTACAAACGCACGGTCTGCGGCATCGACGATATCCATGTCATGGGTCACGAACACGATGGCTGTACCCTTCCTCCGCAAATCCATGATATAGGTCATCAATTCAGCAGTAGTCGCTGCGTCCTGGCCGAATGTCGGCTCATCGAACAATAGGATGTCTGGTGTCTCATCGAGCACCGTTGCGACACTCAACCGTCGCTTCTGGCCGCCGCTCAATGAAAAAGGATTGCTGTGACGATGGCTTTTGAGGTGGAACTGTTCCATCCGTTCTGCTGCCGCTCTTTCCATTTCCTCCTCGGTACATCCATTCAGCTTCATTCCGAAGGTCAGCTCCTCATAGACCGTATCGGTAATGAACTGATGCTCTGGATTCTGAAAGACAAAGCCCAGCCGCCTGCGGAGCTCATTTTCCTCCCATTTCTCCAGTGAGCGGCCGGACATGGAAACATCTCCCCTCTTCGGTGTCAGGAGTCCTGCCATCAATTGAAGCAGGGTCGACTTTCCTGCCCCATTCTCACCGATGATTGCTACGAATTCTCCGCCATGGATGTCCATACTCACATCCTTCAGTATTTCCCGTCTCTTCCGGGAAAAAACAAGCCCGTTCACGGAAAGAATTTTTTCCTGTGAAGGGGATGATTCCGGAAGGAGGTCGCGCAAATCCTTTTGATGGGAATATTCTCTTGGCAGGAATACACCAATCTGTTCGAGCAGCTGTTTCTGATTGGTGAAAAGCTGATCAGGTCCATTATCGGCAATCAACTGCCCACCGTTGCCGATCACCAGCACACGGTCCAGCAATTCAAGCCAGTCATCGGCTTGGTGTTCAATGATCAGTACCGACATCCCCCGTTCCTTTTGAATGCTTTCCACCAGTTCTACGAATTCCTGGCTTGAGACCGGATCCAGATTGGCGGTCGGTTCATCAAGAATCAGCATTTCCGGCTCCAGTAAGAGTACGGCCGCTAGTGCAACCTTTTGTTTTTGCCCGCCGGACAGCTCATGAATTTTGTTTTTCTCATAGCCTTCCATGCCGACTGCTTGAAGAATGGCAGGTATCCGCTCTTTCATCTCTGAACGAGGGATTTTCCGGTTTTCCAAAGTGAAGGCCAACTCATCCTCCACGGTTATCATGCAAAACTGGCTTTCCGGATCTTGGAAGACGATGCCGATCTCCTGATTCAGCTCTCCCTTCTCAAACTCGCGGATGTTTTTCCCGTGAAAAAAGATATCCCCGGAGGCAACTCCTTCTACTGCATCAGGATAAAGCCCATTCAGACAAAGGGCGAGGCTGCTCTTCCCGGCACCGCTCGCCCCCATCAGAAGTGTCACCTCATTTGGATAAAGGTTGAAGGTTAGCTGGTCAAACAAGGGCTGCCCATCCTCCTCATAGGAAAAGGAGTAATCACGCACTTCGATCATCGGTCTCCCTCTTCCCTTATGCCACTCCATATTTCCGCTTCCTTTGCAATTCCTTCCCTAAAGCATAGCCTCGCAGGACCCCGGTTTTGGCCAGCTGGTCACTGAGCCACTTGCCAAGTACACCTGCAAGCAGCGCACCGCTGATCATCCTTACAATCAGTGTAGAAACAATCAGCCATGGTGCGAGAGCAATATTACCGGCAGAAAACAGGTTCCAGACAAAGCTGAAAATGGCGGCGGAAACTCCCGACAGCACCAATATACGCAGGCGATAATCCTTCCATTTCGTTGCCGCAAATGCAGCTTCTGCACCCAAACCTTGGATGGCGGCAGCAAGAATCAAACCGGGACCTGCTGCAGAACCGAGCAGGACCTCGACAACACCGGCAATCACCTCTGCCGTAAAAGCGACGCCAGGCTTGCGCAGGATATAGGCTGCCATGATCGACACAATGAACCAGATGCCGAAGATGATCTCGTAGCCGAACGGTGCCAATCCAAACGGAACCAGCACATTTCGGATCCCCTGCCCGACAAGGAAAAAAGCCAAATAGATGACACCGAAAACAACACCCAATACGGACATCAGGACAATTTCTTTCAATTTCCAATGCTTGGTCATATTTTCAACTCCTTATGCTTGATTTGATGGGCTGTTCGCTGAAATCGCAAACGTCATGGTCACATGGGAGACCTTTTCCTGCACGCTGTCAAAAGACTGATGCAGCGCCTGGAAAATATCCTTCACATCACCGTCCAGACGGGTGGCGTAATGGGCATGGCTGACTTCTACGTTGCGGTGTTTGGATAGATCGATCTGTTTATAGATTGCGTCCATATAATCCTCTCTGCCCATTGGATATAGGGAAAACTTGCACCCTGCCTGTTGGGAGATCTGTTGTGATTTTTCCTCATTCAATGGCTCATCCGCTTCATCCATATAAGCATCGGCTTCCGTGTCTCCTGGACAGCCGATGGAGAATGTCCCATTCATTGCCACATGGTCCCCTGTTTTAGCTGCATGCAAGAAGATCGCCTTGGTCACATCGAATACATGTGTCATCTTGCCGCGTACACAGGTGCTCACGTCATCGGTATCCTTCCATACCTTCGATGTATCCACCTCTTCCAACGCCCCGAGAATGATATCGACGAATTTGTCGCTCATCGGATACAGGGTGAATTGACACCCCGCGATTCTGCTTGTCCCACAACTTTTATTGCTCATGTTTTTTCCTCCTTTTTTTGGATATGTACAAAAAAACTGCACTCCCGCGGGAATGCAGTTTGCACGTATCGATTCATCATCTCATGTATCATACAGTGAACTGCACTTCCCCACGCTGGTATTATCCAGATCGGGTTCCAAGGGTCAGACATGTATCCTCTCAGCCGCCTTTTCGGACAGCTCCCCTAGTGCTTGTTGTCGGTTATGCAGTTTTCATGTGTCTTTATGGTATACAATCTTTCGAATTTTGTAAAGGGGATTTAGAATGGAAAAAAATACAGCTTGTTGCATACTGCTGGAGTGTCTGCGAATACTGATCCTGCCCAAACAGCAGAAAACGCCCACGGCTTTACGCCGAGGGCACTTTCTTTTTTAAGTGGCTTTGCATGTTGGACTTCGGGTATAGGATTTAGGAACTCCGAGCGTGGCTGTCTCCGACCCGGGGGTGTTTCCATCTGACGGTAGCAATGATGATTCCTGTAATGATCATCGCGGAGCCTGCCAGAATCCCTATTGTCATGGTTTCCCCTAATAGAATACTGCTGAACAGGAGGCCGAAAATCGGAACAAGAAGTGTTGATATGGTCGCGCTCACCATATCCAGCCTGCTCATGATGATGAACCAGACGGTGAAACATAGGGCTGATGCGAGAACCCCGGAGAACAGAATATAATAGATGAGGTCAAGGTTCCAACTCACCGGTTCGCCCGATTCTGTAAAAACTGTCACCAGGATGATAGCGATGGCCCCGAACAGCATTTGATAAGCGGACGACTGGATTTTTGGCAGATCCTGCACGTGCAGGCGGAAATATGTATTCGATACCGCCCAAGAAAAAGCGCCAATAATGATCAAAACTTCACCGAAGATCACTTCAGCGGGCTGACCAATCCAGATGTCCCATCCTAAAATCGTCAGCAGTCCGATCATGCCGATAGCCAAACCGATTGATTTGGCTGGTGTCAGTTTTTCATGGAGGAACCTCACTGCCAACAGGCTGCTGAACATCGGCATGGAATATAGCAGAACCGACGACTTTCCGGCATCGACAAACATGAGGCCGTACATGACCAGCAGGAAAACGATAGCCGTCTGCAGGATCCCGACGATGATGAGATGCTTCCAATATTCTTTCGGCGGCAGGCCGATTTTCATGATCCAGACGACGAGCAACAGAGTGACCGCACCTGTCCCGAAACGGAAAGAGGAAAACATGAAAGGACCCATGTATTCGAGGGCTGCCTTCATCACTACCCAGGCATAGCCCCATAATAACGTGATAAGCAATACAAGCAGCCAGACAGCCGCTTTATGTTCGGTGATCCATTTCTTTCATTTCATCAACACGGACCCTCCCTTTCTTCAAGCAATTTACCATTTATCATAGCAGTTCCTATGAGAGTAGCCAATGGAACCATTCTGTCCATTGGCAACGACAAGCCGACGGCAGCAATCTTGAGCCTCTATTATTACAAATAGATTACAAAACCTATTAACTTTCTAAAAATGATTAACAACCGCTTTACAGAATCTAAGTCATTTCGACAAAAACTATTATTATTCTCTCTTTCCATTCTACAAAAGCCGAGTGATTCCAGAGATTTCTCAAGCTAATTTTATATTTACATTACACTTCTGTTAAATCTCTCTTCTCCCTCCCCTTTTATGAGATAATACTTGTACAGCTAGGTGTGGCTGAACCAGGAAGGGAGTTAATGCTATGTTTATTCTTGTAAGAAGGATAAATGGTGCTACTGAAATTCTGACGAAATCCAACAGCGACTTGGCTAAGACATTCCCTGACTCCCAGTCGGCAGAATCGTTTGCCCAGAAACTGAATTCCAGTATCCAGCCGAATAAGCAATGGAAAGTAGAGGCTGCCAAGGAAGCGGTAACGGAATAATAACGGATGAATATAAGAAATGAGACCCCTCTCCGTGATGAATGGAAAGGGGTTTTTGAGTGGAATGGTTTTTAGCAGATATTTATAAAGTGAATTTTTCCGAGCATCGGTTGCTAATCTATACCACCGCTACGCCAACATACTTCGCTTTCCGTGGGCACGGCCTCAGTCTCCTCAGAAGAAATGCACTTCTTCCGGGGCCTTCAGACTCGTGCTGTTCCCACTGGAGTCTACGTATTTTGTCTCCGCTGGATTATATTTACTGGTTCTAGTGAGCGATTCACCATATATTCTCTTGCTAGGAAAAAGACTTAATGCTAGATAAAAAGGTTGTAACCACTACAACCAGCGGAGGAAATCCATGGAGACTCCCTCAGGAAAAGTGGCCAACGTGAGATCCTGGAGAACGATAGTTCGAGGAAGCTCACGGGTCACCCGTGGAAAGCGTAGTGGAATTTCCGCAGCGGTGTGGGATGCACACACAAGGCTTGGTAGGCAGTTCTAAAGGATTCATTTGAACTCAATGACGATGCGAGGAGACTTACGAGGCTCCCACGGAAAGCGCAGTGGAATTTCCGCAGCGGTGCAGAAGGCTCACGCAAGGCTTACTATGCTACTAGTATGAAGTACGCATTTAGCGTCCAGCATCTCCACCTACTCAAAGAAAGCCGCAGCATGACACTGCGGCAGCACTAGGGTTTAGGAGGAGGAGGAAATGACCGCCTCGATCTCGATCAGCCATTCCGGGTCGATGAGACGATCCACGCCGACGACTGTGTGGGTTGGACTCAGCTCCTTTTCTTCCGCATCAAAGAATTCCTCATAGGCAGCGAAAAACCCGTCAAAATCAGGCTCTCCTCCATTATTGGAGTCGGAAACGATATAGACACGGAGGTGGGTCACATCCGATAAAGAAAGGTCCCTTTCTTCCAGTTGGGCTTCCAGATTTTCAAAAATGCCTTTGGCCTGTGTCTCTGTATCTCCATACCTTTCATACGTGTTTTCACCATCTCCAACCATCAACGGAGGAGCTATCGTACTGAACCTCAGTTGATCATTCTTTTCCGGCAGCTCTACAGGATTGGAAATCACGGGAGAGGACAGTTCCATGAAATCCACCTCTCCAGAAGTGAAGCCTTCCTTCTCCTTGCCGGCATAGGTGAAGGAACCAACAAGCATAAACAAAGCGGACCCATATAGAAAAATAGCGGCCATGTATTTCTTTTTCATCCAATGATCATCTCCTTTGTTCCCATGTGGACCTCCTTCTCCAGTAAGCCATTCAGATTGGTTATTATTATTAATATAATTGAATATTCACAGAATATAAACCATTTCGACATACATTTTAACGAAATACAATGAAATTAGTGATTAAGCCTGTATCCTCTACGTTTTAATAGTTCCATCGCCTCAGAGATAGTAAAACAGCCCACTCAAGGGGCTGTTGGCTTTTTGTAGATATTTCTCAGATTAATGGACGGATGTTAATCAGATGACGGATCTATCCTACTTACTCATCACTTCCAATAACACGGAAATTCCGAGCCCGCCTCCGATGCCAATGGCGGACAGACAATATTTGGCCCTATGGGGCTGGGCTTCATGAAACAGCCGCGTCAGCAATATGGCACCTGATGCACCATAGGGATGGCCGAACGCAATAGCGCCGCCTCCCACATTCATTTTCTCATAGGGAATGGAGAGTTCTCGTGAAAACAGCACCGGCTTTACGGCGAATGCTTCGTTCAATTCGACCAAGTCGATGTCTGTAGGATTTAATCCTTCCTTTTCCAACAATCGTGAGGTAGCCTCTATAGCACCGATCACCGGATAATTGGGATCAACTCCAGCCACTGCGCTGTTCTTGAACCGAAGAACCGGCTCATACCCAAGTTGATCGGCTTTTTCCTCGGACATGATCAAGACAGCTGCTGCTCCATCATTGATACCGCAGCAATTCCCCATAGTTACCGTCCCATTTGCCGTGAAGCAAGGAGAAAGCCGCGCAAGCATCCGTTCATAATCTAGTCTCGGATGAATGCTTTCATCTTTCATCGGAATTCCCGGCAGTGATACAAGCTCTTCCATAAAACAGCCCTTTTTCAAGGAATCAACGGCCCGCCGGTAGCTGAGCAATGCATAGTCATCCTGCATCTCTTTGGTGATTCCGTATCTTTCGGCTATCCGATCAGCAGCCCACCCCATATCCGGATCACCGATGGATTCGGGAGAGAAGCGAGCCCGTTTCTTATATGGTGACTGGCTGCTGCTTTCCACACCACCGGCAATAAAGATTTCTCCTGCACCACCTTGGATGAGATGACATGCCAGCCGGATGGCTTCCAAGCCTGACCCACATTGCCGGTCGATTGTCAGGCCGGGAACGGAGGTAGGCTGCCCGCTCTCAAGGGCAGATAACCTTGCAACATTCCCACCTGGACCGACTGCATTGCCAAACAGGATGTCATCCACGGGTTGATCCAGCCCCTGAACCAGCTCTTGGATCACCGATGCGGCAAGTGTCTCAGGCGGCAGGGCTTTGAGCATTCCATTCTGTTTACCGATGGGTGTCCGTTTCGCTTGGACAATCACTGCTCTCTTCATGAAGTAATCTCAGTCTCCAGCCAGTTTCTGGCCTCCCGGCGTGAAACCTTTCCACCGGTGGTATGAGGCAGCTGTTCCATCTTCCTCCATACTCTTGGGATTTTATAGGTGGACAGGTGTTTCAGACAATGGGCTTTCAGTTCACGAATACTTATATTGCCCTGATAGACAGCGGCTACTTTCTCTCCCCAATACTTATCCTTCACACCGAATACAACAGCTTCCTCGACACCAGGGATTTTTTTCAACACCTGTTCAATTTCTTGAGGATAAATGTTCATGCCGCCATATAAAATCATTTCATTCTTTCTGCCCACTATGTAAACAAACCCGTCTTCATCCTGTCTGGCAATGTCATGGACGGTTGCCCATTCACCGGCAAACACTTCGGCGGTTGCCTCTTCATTATCCATATAGCCATCGAAAATCATCCGGCTCCGGGCATATAGTACACCTTCTTCTCCCGGTTCCGCCTCTTCTCCATCTTCACGGCGGATCGTCACTTCTACATTGTGAAAAGGCCTGCCGACCGAATCACCATGTTCCGCTTGCTCCTCATCCTTCAAATAAGTGATATAGCTCAGCTCGGAGGAACCATAGAACTCATAGAAGGACGCATAAGGGAACCTCCGCCGCATCTCCTGTTTCAAGGAGGGAAGCCATTTGGCACCAGTTGAAATGAATGTACAATCCTCCTTCCCCTTGTACCCTGCATCCACCAAGGCTTGCAGCATGGTGGGCACCACATAGACATGGGTAATCGGCTCTGCTTGGATGGACTGTATCATCTGCGAAGGAGAGAACTTTTTCAATAGATGAACCGTCCCTCCGAGATACAAGGTACTGATCGCCCCATAGAGGAAGGTAGAATTTACAAACGAACCTGGAATCAGAACATGATTTTCCCGAGTCATACCGAGATCCACTTGATTGCATCGGAAAGTTTCCACCCAGGATGCATGAGAACGGACGAATGTTTTAGGCTCTCCTGTCGACCCTGAGGTGAAGCCGATATAAAACGACGGATTTCCTTCTGTAAGCTTGCTATAGGTCCCTTTCATCCATTTCTGTAATTCCTCCACTGCCAGGAACTTCTGATCAGTAAAGAGATGTTCCATGCTAGCAGCAGCAATAACCAGGTCAGGTTCCGACTGCCTCAGACGGTCCCTTATTTCCCGTTCTTTCCAGCGTATATCGCAAACAATACTTGCCCAGCCGGCAGCACTTGCTCCCGCAAAAACTTGTAAAAATTCCAGGCCATTGGGGAGAAAAATCGCCACCCGGTGATGGGTGGCATTCTCCTGTTGGAAGACTGCGGCCGCCCGCTGTACAAGCATATGCCACTCATGGTAGGAAATAACTTCCTTCCCGATGATGAGTGCGGGCTTATCCGGACAGCTTATCGCATGTGTCTGATAGTTCTCTGTTATATTCATCTCGCTGCCTGTGCCTCCCTTTTGAAAGGCACTACATGATATAGCCGCACGGCAATCAGCGATGCCATCACGACTTTCAATAGATCGCCCGGTAAGAATGCCAGACTGAGGACTGCTGCTTCACTGAGAGCAATTTGCATCATCCAGGCCTGTACCGGCACACCAAATAGATAAATGATGAGCACACCGCCGAGGACGTTAGCCGCAATCATCTTCATTGTGGACACGTTTTTCATGCGCTGGCAAAGCAAAGCGATGACAAATGCGCCTACTACCCAGCCGATAAAGTAGCCTGCTGATGGCGTGAAAAATACTCCCAATCCCCCACGCCCGCCGGAAAGCAATGGAGCTCCAGCCGCTACCAGCAAGAGGAAAAGTATTTGACTGAGCGCCGCGTACCTTGCTCCCAAATGCGCCCCCAGCACACTGCCCGCCAACATAACCCCAAGCGTCTGCATGGTAATCGGCACTGGCGAGAATCCCAGTGGGATGGGCGGCAGGATACCCAGTGCACCCATAATTGCCGCAAACATAGATACATAGATTAAATGGTTCAGCTTCATACTAATGTCAACCTCCGTTATGTATGGGTTAACGTCATTATAGGTGGATGTTCTTGATTTGTAAATGGGTTTGTATAAATTTTCTGTTAAATGGTGGGGGCGAGTGCGAGGTGGCCGGGCCCGAGTGCGGGGCTGTGCCGCCCGAGTGTGAGGTGGCCGGGCCCGAGTGCGGGGCGTGGGGACCGAGTGGGAAGCTGTGAGGACCGAGTGGGAAGCTGTGAGGACCGAGTGGGAAGCTGTGAGGACCGAGTGGGGGGCTGTGCCGCCCGTATGAGAGGTGTCAGAGCCCAAGTGAAAAGCCGCTGCCCCATTGATGCGGGACAGCGGCTTCCTGAGATTAATAGATCCCCATCGAAGCGATCAATATAGCAACTGCTACTGATACGACTGGAATCGCTACAGCTACAATAAAGATATCTTTATAGCTGTCTTTGTGGGTCATGCCTGTGATGGTAAGAAGTGTAAGCACGGCACCGTTATGCGGCAGGGCATCGAGACCACCGGAGGACAGGGAGGCTACCCGGTGGAATGCCTCCGGGTCAATGCCTGTCTGTTGGGCAATCTCGTAATAGCGTGAGCCGAGGGCTTCCAGGGCGATGCCCATCCCGCCGGACGCAGAACCGGTTGCACCGGCGAGCAAATTCACGGCTACTGCTTCGGATATGAGCGGGTTGCCTCTAATGCCCATCAAGATCTCGGTGAGCCGGTCAAATCCGGGCACGGACTGAACGACGGTACCGAAGCCGACCGCTGCACTTGTGTTGATGATGGCTGTAACCGACCCGGTCGCACCGTTGTTGATCGCTTGGACGAAGCGCTTGAATTTTGCCAGGTTCAACAAGAGAATCAGCACAATCCCTGACAGCAGTGCCACTACAATATCCCAGCCTAATAGATTCAGTGTAAGGAGCACAGTCAATAGCGGTAGAATCGACAGCAGGAAATTCGGGGTATCCCCTTCCTCATTGACGATGTTCTTATTCTTCGGCTCGGTATAAGTTTCCCCGGCTGCAGCTAGCTTCTTTTCCCGCCAGCGCAGGTAGAAATAACCGCCGACCGCCATCACGATTGTCGCAGCAATACCCATCACTGGGGCTGCCATTGCATTGGTGGGAAAATACTCGGTCGGGATGAGGTTCTGGATTTGTGGTGTCCCTGGTACCGCCGTCATCGTGAACGTGAAGGCTCCGAGTGCGACGGTTCCCGGGATGAGACGCCGGCTGATATTGGCCTCTCTAAACAAGGTAAGTGCCAACGGATAGACCGCGAACACGACAACAAACAGACTGACCCCACCATAGGTCAGAACGGCCGCAGATGAGAGGACACCTAGGATGGCTCGCTTTGTGCCGATCACCTTGGTCAAGGCGACCGCCACTGAACGGGCCATCCCGGTATCCTCCATCAATTTCCCAAAGATCGCCCCGAGCATGAAGACGGGGAACCAGCTTTTGGCAAAGTCGACGAAGCCACTCATGTAAGTATCCGTATATGCTTCCAATAAATCAAGACCACCGGTGAGCGCGACTACACCGGCAGCAATAGGCGCCACCCAGAGGATGGACCAGTCCAAATAGGCCAGCACCATCAATACGATGAGCCCGAGAATTATGCCGAACATGAAACATCCTCCTCAAAGTCTTAGCTTTTTCTTTGGATCGATCAGACCATCTCGACAACCATGGCAATGCCCTGGCCGCCGCCGATACAAAGGGAGGCAATGCCATACCGCTGATTCCGCCGCTTCAATTCGCGGATGAGGGAATAAAGGACACGTGTCCCGCTTGCGCCGACTGGATGCCCAAGCGCAATAGCACCGCCATTGACATTGACTTTGTCACGATTCAGGCCCAATTCCTTTTCCACGGCAATATACTGGGAAGCGAAGGCTTCATTTACTTCCACAAGATCTATGTCATCAAGAGCGAGGCCGGCTTTTTCCAAGGCTGTTCTGATGGCTGGTGCCGGGCCAATGCCCATGTAGGCAGGGTCGACCCCCTGGATGCCGTATGAGACGATCTTCGCCAAGGGCTGCAGTCCCTTCTCCTGGACAAAGCTTTCTCCAGCGACAACAACAGCTCCCGCACCATCATTAATCCCGCTCGCGTTGCCGCCGGTGACACTTCCGTCTTTTTTGAAGGATGGCTTCAAGCCTGCCAGCTTCTCGGCGGTCGTGCCCTCACGGATATGTTCGTCTGTGTCGACGTTCACCGTACCCTTTCTGGACTTCACCTCGACCGGTACAATCTCCTCAGCAAATTTCCCTGCTTCTCTAGCAGCAGTTGCCCGCTGGTGGCTGAGTGCCGCGTATTCATCCTGTTCTTCCCGGGTAATGGCGAATTTTTCTGCCAGGTTTTCTGCGGTCATGCCCATGCCTGCACCGACATATTCATCGGTCAGCGTATCCCAGAGCATGTCTCCCATTTCTGGGGCTTTCATTTTCGTGCCAAACCGGGCGCCCCGGAGGACATGTGGGGCTTGGCTCATATTTTCCGCACCACCAGCTAGTGCTGCCCGGCCATCGCCCAGCATGATGGACTGGGCTGCTGAAACGACCGACTGCAGACCTGACCCGCATAAGCGGTTCACCGTCAAAGCGGGACTGGACTGGGGCACACCACTGTATAGGGCCACATGCCGCGACAGATATGGAGCATTTTTTGCCGACTGGATGACATTGCCCATCACCGTAAAGTCTATATCCTCCGGTTTCACCCCGCTGCGGCGCATCGCTTCCTTACTTGCTGTTGCTCCGAGATCTGTCGGCCCGACATCTTTCAGACTTCCTCCAAACGTTCCAAACGGTGTTCTAGCTCCTTCTAAAATATATACATTCTCCATACCTTCACCCCTCCATTTTTTTATGTCGATGGATATTGTCGTGTGTTGCTTGGTAAGCGTTTTGTGTGCCTCTCATACCGCTGCGGAGATTCCACTTCGCTTTCCGCGGGGGACCCGTGAGCTTCGTCTACGGTCATTCAGAGCAAATAATCTTTTTCAGGTTGCACAATAAGCCTTGCGTGTGCTGCTCACACCGCTGTGTAAATTCCACTACGCTTTCCACGGGTGACCCGTGAGCCTCCTCGAACTGACGTTCTCCGGGGTCTCACTCCGGTCACGGTTCCCGCAGGAGTCTCCGTGGATTTCCTCCGCTAGTTGTGGTGGTGCGATTTCATCAAACAATTATTACTGTAGGAGGAATAAACAATCGGTCTCTCTCCCTTACGAACCATATTATAACTGAAATTGATAAAACGTTGATGTTACGAACTATAACCACTAAAAATCAGAGAAACTCAACCAGCGGTGGCAGAATGCGTAGACTCCTGTGGGCGCAGCACGAGTCCGAAGGCCCCACAGGAAGCGTTCGTTGCTTCCGAGGAGACTGAGGCCGTGCCCACGGAAAGCGAAGCGTTCTGCCGCAGCGATGGCATTCCCAATCATTACATCACCGTTCATTACACAGGACATTCTAGTGTAGAATACTGCGTTACTGGGCCGTGTAACCGCCGTCCAGGACAACAGCTTGTCCGGTCACACCTTTTGCCTTGTCACTTGCGAGAAACACTACATAATCCGCGACCTCCTGTACCTCCAGGAGGCGTTTCTGCGGGACCAAGGGATACAGGACCTCTTCCAGCACCTTCTCGACCGGTACACCCCGGTTCTTCGCCAGATCCTCAAACTGGCCGCGGACGAGCGGTGTATCGACATACCCCGGACACATCGCATTCACCGTAATCCCGTCCTCTGCACCCTCAAGGGCAGCCACCTTGGTCAAGCCGATCAGGCCGTGTTTCGCGCTATTATAGGCAGCTTTTCCGGCGAAACCGATCAGGCCATTGATCGAAGCCATATTGATGATCCGCCCGCTCCCCTGCTTTTTCATGATCGGAAATACATGCTTGGTCGCCATGAATGGAGCGACTTGCATGACCTTGATGATCTGCTCGTACTTCTCCGTTGGGAAATCTTCCAGCGCGGCCACATGCTGCAGTCCCGCATTGTTTACCAGAACATCAAGCCTACCATAGGTTTTCACAGTTTGGTCGATGGTCTGTTTCAATTCCTGTTCCTTGGTCACATCGCAAGTCAGGCCGATACAGTCAAAGCCCTCCTGCTTCAAATTCTCGGCAGCTTCCTTCACTTTCTCTCCATTCATATCGGACAGGGCCACCTTTGCCCCATCCCCGGCAAACTCTTTGGCAATTTCCAAACCGATTCCGCTTGCTGCGCCGGTGATGTATACAACTTTGTCCTCTACCATTTCTTATTCCATCTCCCTTCTTGATATGCCTTACTCATTATCTGCTAATCTGTCGATCTTTGTATTTTTGCTTCGGCCGCCCGATATCATCGCACAGACCGATATCTTCTATTTTAAGTATACTATTGCGTCGGGGGCCATAGGAACTGTTTTGTTCCATCCTGTCCATCTAAAAAAACCTTCATCCATTCCAGATGAAGGTTTTCCACATCGTGACACTAAATATCCTACCTCCTTTGCAGGAAATGGATAAAATACCCACATTCCCTGGGAAGCTTTTCCGTAAAAAAACCTGCCCCTTCCATAGGGGCAGGTCGTTCATTAGGCGATATAATCTTCTGTTTCTATATCTTTCGCATCTTGTTTGATATAATACTTCCCTTTTGTAGCAATGGCCAGACCAACCGTCAGGAGTGCAGCTAAGATGGCGGCGAAGAACGCGGCAGTACTTTGCAGGAATTCGCCCATCAGCCCTACTGCTGCAATTGTTCCTAGACTGCTTGCGATCAGCAGGGAAGCGACCCCGACCGGATTCCACTTGAACAGGTTATCCTGTCTGGCTTCATAGTATCTTGGTCCGATTTTCAACATTTTCTTAACGATTACTGCATCAGCAACCAGAATGGCTGCCCATGTCATGAGGAACACCCCTTGGAATGTCATGACCAATTCCAGGTGATTGACAATTCCTCCCAGCATGAGAATCATTGCAGAGACGCCTGTAATCACTACCCAGAAGCGACGTCCTGGGACAAATTTAAAGACATTTTCAAAGAAAGTGGACAGTGACAAGGAGCCGCTGTAGATATTGGTGATATTAATCCGGATTTGGGTAAGCATGGTGAACAGCGCACCCCAGATGCCTAGAAGCATGACGATGTACACACCAGGATTCGGTTCTCCCAGACGTACACCAAACCAGATGCCTAGTCCGCCCATCACACCGAAACAGAAAATCTGTGGAATGAATCCGATGGCGAAAATGCCAATTTTCATATCTTTCGGTTTCAGAAAACGGGCATAGTCAGATGCAAGCAATGGGGTAAGCCCCATGATTCCATGCTGCATTCCAATACACAGAAGCAATGCAGTTCCACCTACTTGTACTCCTTCCGGCATATAGGACCAGAAGCTTCCTTCATATACTGAAGGTGTCATTGCTGCCATGACGATAGCGGCAACCAAAAATACGAAAAACAGTGGCAGCGACCATTTCTGCAGTTTATCCAATTGTTTGATCCCGAACCAGTTGAGGGGGATGACTGCTGTACCAAAGATGATGATCAGCACCCATTCCGGGATGGCAGGAAAGAATTCATGTACGGCAGCAACAAGGATCATTCCCTCGAGCGCACAATACATAATGAAATTTGTAGCATAGATGAAGGAGGTCAAAGATGCACCAATATATCCGAAGCCGCCGCCCCTGGATAATAGATTGACGTTCATCCCTGATTTTGCGGAAAGATATGCAATGAATGTTCCTAGTATTCCGGCAACGATGATGGCATAAATAGCTGATATGATAGCATTAACCGCTCCAAATTGAAGTGCCATGACACTACCCATTTGAAAATAGAAAATAGCTGTAGCAATACCGAAAGTGATATTGGTAATACTCAGCCACCCCATATTCCTTTTGTCACGGGGCACTCGATCCAATGAGTAGTCATCGCCCGTGTTTGCCTGATTTGCAGACTGAACAGATCCCATAATTATCAACTTCCTTTCTATTATGTTTTCAACAGGCTGCCGACAGCTTAACAGCTGATTTTTTCGAACTGCTTTCTAATATATCAATTTCATCATGAAACCTACAACCGCCAAAAACGTACACAAATCGCCAAAATAAGGTGAATGTACGGGTTTAACTCAGTTTAACTGCATATAACATAGGGATAAGGTGCTGTTTGCTCAATAAAACGCTTTCTTTAGGCACAATGTCATGCCTTATATAGGTATGTGGTGCTTCCAACAGGTCTCTAATATATTGAAACCAATTTTGCCCAACCATCGTATATAATGGGAGATATAGGGAGGGAAAAAGATGTTCAAAAAAATCTTGGCAAGTGTGGGGATAGGGAATGCGAAGGTAGATACGCAGCTGGAACATACCGAGCTGGTGCCCGGCGGCCCTGTGCGGGGGAAAATCATCGTACAAGGTGGAAATACTGAACAACATGTGGAAAAGATCCAATTATTCCTCATGACCGAAGTGGTGCAGGAAAAGGATGGACGCAGCTACCATGAAGATATGGTCCTTGATTTCTTCGTGATCGGCAGCTCGTTCACGATCGGGGAAGGCGACTGGAAAGAAATCGATTTTCATTTCACGCTTCCGATACATACGCCCCCTACAATGGGCAAAACAAAGGTATGGATCCAGACAGGGATGGATGTGCCTAATGCAATCGATCCGACAGATCGTGACTTCATTAAAATTAGCCCACATCCGTATATGGAGACGGCCCTGCTTGCGGTGACGGATCATTTAGGGTTCGGCCTGCGGGAAGTGGAGATGGAGTATTCTCGCAGATACCGTTATATCCAGGAATTTGAGTTTCTGCCAATGAACGAATTCCGGCAGGACCTGGATGAATTGGAGGCAATGTTCTTCGTCAAGCCGAATGGCCTGGACATCATTCTCCAGATAGACCGGCGTGCAAAAGGTCTTGGCGGATTATTTGCAGAGGCATTGGAAATCGACGAGAAATTTGTGCGGATAAGGTTCTCCTCAGCCGAGCTGGATAAAGGGCCAGCCTATATTGCAGATAGATTGAGAGAGACCATTGAACAATATTGTTAGGAATTGGCTCACCTATGAAAAGTAAGAAAGAGGATTTCGCGTCAATACTGCGCGAAATCCTCTTTGCTGCCAAAGTCACTTGATTTACCTGTCCATCAAGAAACCGTAGTAAGAAAGCCTGGTCGACAGGCTCTTTCATCGTTTCCACTTCATTCGGCGTGATGGACTTATCGGCAGGCCGCGATCGGTATCTGGAGCGCAGATTTATCCGCAGATGGCGCGCGATTTCCGCTGGAGCTCCAATTTATCAGCAGGTCGCTCCTGATTTCCGCTGAAGCACGGACTTATCCGCAGGTCACGCACGATATCACCAGGTGCGCGGCTTTATCGGCAGATTACACGCAAGATATCTGCTGAGCCACCCCACATTTTTTGAATAGGTCAATGGATGTTGCAGAAGCTTATAATAACAACCCATTACGTGGGAAAAGGAGGTAACAGCATGGCAGAGGATGAGCAACGTCTTCCATATGCAGCAGAGAAGCGGGAAAACTTTTATAAAAAACCTGCTCCTTCCATGGCAGATGAAGATAGAAGGCAATCCAGAAAGAGAAACGAAGGGGATGGCATTTCCACGAAGCGGCCACAATAAGTTGCCGGCTGGTTTGAGGTCGGACTTTATGCAAATTTGGAAGCGGAATGCCTAGAGTACTATGCACTAGTTATTACCAACTACTGAAACACAAGCATAACAGACAAGACGCTCAGCAATTTTTCTGAGCGTTTCGCCTGTGCTTGGGTTAATTGAAGAACCAGCATGCAGCATGGACTTACCTATGCATCTTCTACTTAAAGAGAAGGCTGCACCTTGGAGGCACTCTTCGAACTGACTCTTTGCAGCATATATTCAAGCAGGAAAAGGTAATCCTCCTGATTGCCCGTGTTTTTAGCGAGCTCGGATAATTGCTCCAAAATATACAGGCAGTCATTTTCGTAGAGGCTGTAGTTATCAAAGCCAAAAATGGTCTGTCGGGCAAATTCCCATAAATCTTGATGTACTTCCTTGTCCATCGTTTTACTCAACAAGGATACCATGGTGATCAGCTCCGTTATGACGATGGAGTTCTGGTTGGCATACTCACGGATGGAAGCGAATCCTCTATGAAGATAATACTGGAAATCCTTCAGATTCAAGATTACACGAAGCTGCTGATTCTGGTCGAACAGGTAGGGAGAGAAATTCGTTGACTGGCCAATGCTTTTCAACAAATCAGCAATTTGATGGATGGTGTTGGTAACCGTGAGAGGGTCATTATGACCGAAAGCCTTGATGGCTACTTCGGCAAGCTTGATCAGCCCATACTCCAGATCTTGAATTTCTGTTTGTTTGATCCCTATCTCTATGGATTTATAATAACGGTCGGGGTTGATGGTTCTTCCGTATTCCCAATAAGTGAGCAGTGGCGTTCCTTCAACGACGAATTCTCCAATCCGCACCTCGAATCTAAGAAGGATATCGTCCCTGCTCGCCTGTTTGACCAATCTTGAAAAGTTGGCGACTTGAAGGTATCCTGATTCCTTGGCTTTTATAACCTTTCCATCTGAATTGGAAGGCAGGGATTCCCTATACATCTCCTTATCGAGGTGATAGGGCCTCAATTCTTTTTCCAAGGAAGCCTGTACCTGTTTGGATTTGGCATTCATATTGAAGCTGATATTATGAACCTGCATCCAGGTCGCTGTATGGTTGATAAAATATACAAATGTCACAGCTGCGGTTATTGCTGTAAGAATGGATAAGATCGGCGTTGCGACAATATACTCCTCTTCTTCATGGGTCACATACAAGAAGTTCAATAGCACATAGATGAAGCTGCCGTTAAAAATACCAAGCACATGCTGGGTTGCTCGATCACTGACAAAGTTTACGAGCATTT
Organism: Virgibacillus xinjiangensis; assembly: GCF_042643145.1. Lineage (NCBI taxonomy): Bacteria > Bacillati > Bacillota > Bacilli > Caryophanales > Bacillaceae > Virgibacillus > Virgibacillus xinjiangensis. The sequence goes on along the minus strand of NZ_JBHRSA010000025.1, from coordinate 16,612 downwards.
TGGATGAGAACTGTCCGCTGAACGTCGTCAGGGCGACGAGCAGGGAGTTGATGGTAAAAGCGCTCAAGGTCAGCACCCCTCCTACCAGTGCACTCAAAAGCACCTGCAGGGTCTGACCACTGAAACCGATCGCAGCCGGCAGATACATGCCCACATCCACCACATAATCGAGATAAAAGGTAAATGCCGATAAACCGACCGCACCAATAATATATCGAAGCGGCATGAACCAAAGGGTTGATTTCAACTCACTTTTCCGCTGACGTCTCGACATTTTAAAATATTTCTTAACATAGTAGAGCCCCATATGATCACCATCTTATTCGTAAAGGTTGAATTCTCCTATTTCCTACCCTGAAATAGAAGCAAGCTAACCTGAATTTTGATGATTTCCTCCAAAATAGGTGAAATGGGAAAAAATACCTCAACTCGTTGGCCTGGAAGGTTTCCAATGAATTTCCATGATGGTGTTACAAATCAACTCTCTTTATCAACGGATTTGTTATGGAAACTTTGCCCCGTGACGCACGGTATCAGTTCTGCTGTTTCCATTCGATTCTTCGTTAGTCAACCTTGCTTCATTAATAAAACTGCGACTGCAGCACTTTCAGCAATAGCACCCCACTTGTTCACATATATTTATCCCATGCTGCCTCTCATTAGGGGGTGAATTTGTCCAAATCAAATCTTGCTATTTCGTGATTTTCTGCGGTTACAACCAGAAAGGCATTAAATGAATACTTCTCCAGTATATCCAGTTTTTCTTGGGAAGGTACAAGAAGTGGAACTTGAACATTTTCCTCGCTTACCCCTAATTCATAGTAGAGAGTATACGCACCCTTTTGGTCAGATCGTAGAACAGATACAAAACTTTGACCGAAACCTACGCCACTTTCATAATAATCTTCAGGATGATAGATATTGAAGCCTATGATATCTTCTGACACTGATTTCAGTTTTTCTTTAGGTTCAATCTTCAGTCGGATTCCTCTATCGACTTCTCGGGTACCTACTGTTTTATTACTGGTATTTTCCATCGTGAATTCGTAATACAAAGCTGTCGGTATTAACTCCTCTCCCTTCCTCTCCCCTTCTGTTATCCCAATTGACCCAAGCAGATTTTTATCTTTAACAATATCAACCTTGGCGTCTACTAGTTTAAGAGAGGGCTCTGAAGAACAAGCTGATAAAGAGGATAAGGCCATAAATAAACCAATAACAAGAAACCATTTCCTCAAGTAATCGCCTCCAATTATTTCTTGTTGAACTAGCCACCCTGATTGAACAACAGTCCTCTCCAACTTTCAGCTGGTAAGATTATATAAGAAACCTTCTACGGCAACAGAGAAAACCAAAAATGAAACAATGACACTACTATAGCCTATGAGCCTTTTTTCCTTTTTGATCTCCGATGTCCCCATAGCCAAAAGCATTACTCCCAGAAAAAACATCATATATGGCATGAGATGTGTATTTCCTGTGGCCAGCCCGTAAATGGCTAAAGCGCCTCCGATGAGTGCTGATATGATTCTGGTAATGTTTAACAAATTCATCCCCCATTTCATACTATTCCGCAAAGTCAATGATTTGTTAAGAAAAATGCTCTTCTGGATTTTCCAGAAACGCATCGTGTTGTTTGGGAAGGTTGGCCTTTAGCGCCCACTACTCTTTCTTCTCTTTTCTTTCCTCCCAAAGCTGTAAACGTTCTTCATGACTGACCTTTTTATGTATTTGATGAAGCATCCATACATATCCGAAAGGGTCCATGAATATGGCATTCGACAACCCATAGTCAGGAATTTCTGTCACTGGTTGAATCTCTGTACAGCCCAACTCCATCGCCTTTGCGTAAGTGTCCTTGATGTCTGGGACTGTAACATTGACCCAGCTGGTCTTAGGGTCGTCCGGGCTTGGTGCGATCAAATGGAAGTCCGGGTTTTCATCCAACATATGAAAATGGACGTCGTATAGGGTGAAAACCGCCTCATTTTCCCCACGAGGAAAGTTTGAGACCTCCACCCGCTCGATATCAAATATATTCTCGTACAATTCCAATGCTTTCAAGCTGTCTTTTACCACCATATCCAATTCTACTCCAACCATCTTGAACACACTCCTTTTGCAGTTTAATCCTACACTTCTCCTCACCATTCTCTCCGTCTTGCCAAAAGAAGTATACCACTCCCTTTGAACAGACGGCAGGTATGGCTTTATTTTGATTCCTTGCTGCTCTATGATCTCCCTTGTTTACCGTATCACTCTGTAATCCAAGTGAGCCATCAAGCTCCCCAACTACTTCAACACAAACTTCGTCTCACTGAACCCTTCTTTTGTCTTCTCTACTTCCAGGACTGCCGGAAAGATGGATTTGAGTTCCTGGACATGGGAGATGACACCGATCATGCGGCCCGACTGCTGCAGGTCGACAAGGGCATCGATTGCTTTGTTGAGTGCTTCCTCATCCAAGGTGCCGAAGCCTTCGTCGATGAACATCGTTTCCATGGAGATGTTCCCCTGGAAGCTTTGGATGACATCGGACATTCCGAGCGCAAGGCATAAGGATGCATTGAACTTTTCCCCGCCGGACAGGGTCTTCACGTCTCTGGTCTGCCCGGTGTATGCGTCATAGACATCAAGTGCCAATCCGCTCTGCCGGCCATTTGCTTCCTGGCGGTCACTGCGGCTCAGATAGAACTGCCCATTGGACAGGCGATTGAGCCGATGGTTGGCCGCATCGATGATCTGCTCCAAGTATTCCATCTGCAGGTAACGTTCGAACGAAATCTTGCGGCTGTTCTGTCCACGGATCATATCATATAGATCGCTGATCGTGCCGAGCTTTTTCTCTGCTTCCCGTACCTGTGCGCCTGCCTCCATGATTTTTTCTTTTAAGGCAGCCGCTTCTTTGTGGTGTTCCATGGACTGGTTCCATGTCTTCCAAGCCGATTCATATGCTTGTTTCAACTGTTCCAGCTGCTCCTGGATGGCTGTCAGATCCATGCGCGTCTTCTCTTTCAGACTTTCCTCGAGCTCTTTCACCTGCTGTTCCAACGTAGAACGGTTCTGTTTGAACTCTTCTATCCGCTTGGAAAGCTGCTCACGATCAGCCGCGGAGAGTTTTGCTTCTTGATAGGCTTGCATATCGGGGAACCCGACCCTTTTCAGCTCTTCATCCAGCTGTGAAACCGCGTGGGCATGTTTTTCTTCCGCTTCCTTCTTCTGGCTCTCGGCATGCTCCAAATTGGACATTGCTTTGGTCTGCTGTTCCTTGGCCTGCTGCATTTCCGTTTGGACTCGTTCCCAGGCCTGTTCCAGCTCTGTTTTCGCTTTTTCCGTTTCCGCTATCTGCTTTTCCAGCACAGACAAGGTACGTATTTCTTCGGGAATGCTCTGGAGCCTGTCCTCATATACCGCTTTCTCTGTCTGATAGGCGGTGGTGGCTTCCTGGCTGGCCTTCGCCAGACTTTCCTCCTGCCCCTCGAGCTTGCGCACTGCTTCATTCAGCTTCTCATGGGCCTCTTTCAACTGGCTGAGCTGCTGCCGCTTCTCCTGAAGGCCTTTCACCTCCTGGTCCAGCTTCTTGCCATCCTCGACCAGCTGATGATAGACGATGTTGGCCTCCTGCTTTTCAACGCCATAATCCAGTGCTTCCTGTGCATGCTCTTCCATCTGCCGCTCATTCATCTGCAAGGAGGCAGCCGCATCGCGATACACACGCTCCTTTTCACTGAGCTCTTTCCGTCGTTGTTCCAGCTCTTCCTTTGTCACACTTGCCGTTGCGGCGGATGCTTTGGCTGGATGTTCGGTACTGCCACAGACCGGGCACGCCTCCCCGTCATGGAGGTGTCCTGCCAGGATGCTTGCCTGGTCTTCCAGCCAGCGGCTTTCCAGTTCTTTATAAGCTTTATCCGCCTGTTCAAAAACCGACTGCTTCTGCTCCACCTCTTTTTGCCATTTCTGATGCTCTTTGCCTGTTTTCAGCAATGCCTGTACAACACGGACTTTCTCCCTCATACCATTCAGCGTCTGCTGCTTGTCCGGCAATTCGTTTACGGCCCGGTCCAGCTGGTTGATCTGCTCCTGCTGCTGGTCTGCCTGCTGCTTCTTCTCCTGCTTATCTTTCTGAAGCTTGTGCAAATCTGCTTCCTGCTTCTCGGCGGTCTTCTGCAGTTGTTCCATCTTCCGTTTGCGTTCATCCATCTCTTTGACCATCGGCATGAATTCCTGCAGCTGGTCGAGCTTCTTTCTCAACGCCTCCCGGTCCTTTTCCTTCGCCTCTTCTTCACGGTAGCGCTGTTCCACTTTTTCCAACATCTCTACGGCCGTCTTCTTCGCTGCTTCTGCGTTGGTCCATGCATCTATTTTCGCCTTTTCTTCCTGGCGACGTTCCTCGGCCTGCTTTTCATATGGTGAAATGCCTTCCGCCCGTTCCGCTTCTGCCAGCTGTTTTTCCTTTTGTTGAAAAAGAGGAACCTGTTCGTTCATCTCTTTCAGCTGCTGGCTTTTCTTCTCCAGGTTGTCAAAACTCTCATTCAAGGCTTTGGCTTGATGGAACTCATTCTGCTTCTGATCATGCTGCTGATAGGCCTTTTCATAGGTCTCCTTGTCCACAGCAACCCGTTTCTCATAATAGGCAATCTCTGTTTCGAGACCTGCCAGCAGCTGATTTTCGTTATAATGCTCACCCGCAAGCAGTTGGAAAAGCTCAGAATCCTCACGCTCTGGCAAAGCTGCCTTCAAACGGCTCACAAACTGATCCCGCTGCTGTTCTGCCTTCTGGAAGACTTTTTCTGCTGCAGCCTTCTTCTCCCGGAGACCTTCACCGATTTTTTTGTATGGTTCGGTCTTGAACAAGCGCCTCAGTATCTCTTCCTTGTTCTCTGTTTGAGAGGTCAACAACTTGCGGAATTCCCCCTGTGGCAGCATCACAATTTGGCGGAACTGCTCCTTGGTGAGCCCGATCAGCGCCTCTACCTTCTTATCAATCTCTGAAACAATCTGCCTGTCCACACATGGCTTTTCTCCGTCCGGCAGTTTCTCATAGAATTCGTACTTTTCCCCGGTCTTGGACTTGTTCCCTTTTTTCACATGGCCAAGCTGCCGCAGCACCCGGTAGATTCTGCTACCAAGCTCAAACTCCAGCTCGACCGCTGTATGTACGGCATCATCGGCAAAATCACTCCGGAGCATCATGGTCTGGTCACGGTCTTGGCCACTGGCTGAGCCGTACAGGGCGAAACAGATTCCGTCAAAGATCGTCGTCTTGCCGGCGCCGGTGTTTCCGGAAATGACAAACAGGCGGTTCTCCTTCAGATCGGAGAAATCCACCGTCTCGGTATCCTTATACGGCCCGAATGCCGTCATGGTCAGTTTTAATGGTTTCACTGCAATTTCTCCTCCCCTTAGGCTTCATTGGTAACAGATTTTTCCCTGCCTGCATCCTTTGTCTCATTCTCTTCCTTCAACAGATCATCCAGCACTTCCCGGAAAATCTCCTCTGTTTCGGCACTCGCTTCCTCGCCTTTCACTTCCTGATAGAAAGCACGGAACAACTCCATGTCACTCATTTTCGTCCGCTCGACTTTTTCCATGCCGTCTTCTGTTTGCTTGGCTATGGACTGGAAGTGCTTCCGCTCCACATGCATCGCGTTCGGGAAAACCGACCGGATTTTTTCCATCGGTGACAGGACCGGTGTCTCGTCCGTCAGGCGGACAAACACATAATCCTCACTCACCGGATAGGTCAAAATTTCCTCGAGATCCGCTTCGACCGTGCGCATATCCCGGCTCGGGAAGAGGAACCGTTTCTCCGTCGTGACATTTCCTTTTTCATCCATCTCTACGACAAAGTAGCCCTTCCGATGATGCTCCTCGGAGATGGAATATTTCAGCGGCGACCCGGCATAGCGGACCGTCTCGTTCAGGACATAATGGGCCTGATGCAGGTGTCCGAGTGCCGTGTAATGGAAGTCTTCAAAATGATGGGCGTCCACGTACTCGGATCCGCCGATGGACAGCGGCCGCTCTGACTCACTCGTATTCTCTTCCTCTTCCCCGTAAGGCGTCACAAACGCATGCCCGACGAACACATGCCGCGCTTCCGGGTCCATCTTCGGCCTGATTCGCCCGATGATCGCGTTCATTGCGTCATTATGGCTGCGCACTGCTTCATCACCGAGTACATTCCGTACAACACTCGGATCACAATATGGCACCAGATGGAAATGCACCTCGCCATGCTCGTCCGCCAACCGGACGGGCTCCAAATCCTCTGTCAGATTTCCGACGACATGATAGCCATTATCCTTCATGATCCTGCTGCCGAAATTCAATCGGCTCGGGCTGTCATGGTTCCCCGCAACCGCCAGTACCGGCACGTTCAGCTTTAGCACCAGCTTCTCCAGCACCTCATCCAGCAAATGCACCGCCTCAATCGGAGGCACTGCCCGGTCGTAAAGATCACCGGCTACAATCACTGCGTCCGGTTTCTCTTCCTCCACCGCTTCGACGAACTGCCTCAGGACCTCACCCTGATCCTCTGTCATATAAACTCCCTGTACCAGCTTGCCCAAATGCCAATCTGCCGTATGGAAAATTTTCATCTTTCGCCCCTCCCTTTCTGGACCGTCATTCTCTATAAAAAGCAACATCTGCTGCGACTCTTGCATACTAAAAATCTACTCCTATTGTACCACGCAGGGAAGGTGTTAGGGAATGCGCGCTTGGTGGCCTTAAGGCCCTGTCGCTTAGCTTACATCTCTCCCCACTCATTCCGGCCTCTCCCCAGTCCTTTTCCCAAGTGAACCGAAAGTTTTTGTAACTTTTAATACATTTTATGTTACATAACCTGACATTATATGGTAAACTACCTGATATAGTTAATAATCTGAAAAATCAAAAGGGAGGGATAATATGAATCTGCTGCCTAGAGAACAAGAAAAACTCATGGTTGTAGTCGCTGCTGATCTGGCCCGAAGACGGATGGAAAGAGGATTGAAATTGAACCATCCCGAAAGTGTAGCGCTGATCACGTATGAGCTGCTGGAAGGTGCGAGGAATGGAAGTAGTGTAGCTGAACTGATGCAATATGGGACCACTATCCTTTCACGAGAAGATGTGATGGACGGGGTGCCGGAGATGGTAAAAGATGTGCAAGTGGAAGCGACGTTTCCTGATGGAACGAAGCTGGTGACCGTTCATAGTCCAATTAAATAGGAGGTGCCGCTGTGATACCAGGTGAAATTTTTCCAAAAGAAGCAGACGGAATAAGGATTAATGAAGGAAGAGACGTCACTCATGTTAGTGTAACTAACACAGGAGACCGGCCAGTGCAGGTCGGATCCCATTTTCATTTCTATGAGATCAACCCTATGGTCCTATTTGATCGCGAAGATGCTTTCGGCAAACGGCTCAATATCCCAGCAGGCACTGCGGTACGGCTGGAACCAGGGGATGAAAAGACAGTCGAGCTGGTCGACTATGTTGGGGAGCGGAAGGTATATGGGTTCAACAATCGGACAGATGGCTCTATTGAGAGGATGGTGCTGAATGAGTTATAACATGGCCCGGAGACAATATGCAGAAATGTATGGACCAACCACCGGAGATCGCGTTCGCCTCGCAGATACGGGCCTGATCGTGGAGATTGAAAAGGACTATACGTCCTACGGGGATGAAGTGGTCTTCGGGGGTGGGAAGGTGATTCGCGACGGTATGGGGCAGCACCCGCTTGCTACCGAGGAAGAAGCAGCGGACACGGTTCTGACAAATGCTGTCATCATCGACTATACAGGGATCTATAAGGCGGATATCGGCATCAAGGACGGAAACATCTGTGGCATTGGCAAAAGCGGCAACAGCCTGATCATGGATGATGTCGATATTACCATTGGAGCATCCACCGAAATCATCGGAGCAGAAGGCAAAATTGTCACGGCCGGCGGGATTGATGCCCATGTGCATTTCATCACTCCCCAACAGATCGAGACGGCGCTCGCTTCCGGATTGACTACAATGATCGGCGGCGGCACTGGTCCATCCACCGGATCGAAAGCGACAACCGTAACACCCGGAAAGTGGCATATCCAGAGAATGATCGAGGCCGCAGAGGACTATCCGGTAAATATCGGTTTCTTAGGAAAAGGACAAGCAGCAACCTTGCAGCCGCTCGCCGAACAGATCGAAGCTGGCGCAGTCGGGTTGAAAATTCATGAAGACTGGGGGGCAACATCCTCGGCCATCGACCATGCACTCACGATTGCTGACAAGTACGATATCCAGGTTGCCCTGCATGCCGATACGCTGAATGAGGGTGGTTTTGTGGAAAATACCGTCAGCGCCCTGAAAGATCGCGTCATCCATATGTATCATACGGAAGGAGCAGGCGGCGGGCATGCGCCTGACATCATCAAGACCGCTCAATACCCGAATGTCATCCCATCCTCGACCAATCCGACCATGCCATACACCGTTAATACGATTGCCGAGCATGTGGATATGCTGATGGTCTGCCACCACTTGAGCCCTTCTATTCCGGAGGACGTGGCCTTCGCTGATTCCCGGATCAGGAAAGAGACTATTGCCGCAGAAGACATCCTGCATGACATGGGCGTATTCAGCATCATCAGTTCAGATGCCCAGGCAATGGGGCGCGTCGGAGAAGTTGTTCTGAGAACGTGGCAAGCAGCAGATAAAATGAAGCAACAACGCGGAATTTTGGAGGGTGATACGGAACAGGCGGATAATAACCGCGTCAAACGCTATGTAGCTAAATACACCATCAATCCTGCCATCACCCATGGAATTTCCGACTATGTCGGCTCCGTCGAAGTCGGAAAAATGGCGGATCTCGTGTTATGGCCGGCGGACTTTTTCGGAGTCAAACCGGAACTGGTCATCAAAGGAGGAGCTATCGTGGAGAGCCTGATGGGGGATGCCAACGCATCCATCCCCACACCCCAACCGGTCATCTACCGCCCGATGTATGCGGCGGACGGGAAAGCAGTCAAGCGAACCTCTGCTACGTTCGTCTCCAAAATCGCTTATGACCGAGGATTGAAGGAAGAGCTGCAATTGGAGAAGGAGCTGCTGCCAGTGAAAGATATCCGGCAGATCACTAAAAAGGATATGAAGCTCAACAATGATACACCGAAAATCGAGGTCGACCCTGAAACCTATGAAGTGAAAGTGGACGGCGAACTCGTTTCATGTGAACCACTAGAAGAAATTTCAATGGGACAAAGATACTTTTTATTTTAGAGGTGAAGGATATGCTAGTGGAAAAAATTGATAAGAATATCCAGGACATCGAACCCGCTGAACTGGATGCGTTGCATAAGGAAAAGGTGTACCTGGAAAGCGATGACCTGCTGAAACGGATTCAACGTGTGCAGACGGATCATGGAAAGGAGATCGGCATTTCGTTGAACGAACGGAAACCGCTCCAACAGGGAGACGTACTGTTCCACGATGAACGGAATATCATCTATATCGACCTGTTCCGGGATGACGTGATTGCCATCCAGCCGAACGGCATCCATGAGATGGGTGTTATCGCCCACCAGCTGGGAAACCGCCATCTGCCGGCTCAATTCGAAGGAGATGAGATGATTGTCCAATATGATTATCTCGTGGAGGAACTGCTAAAGGACATGGGTATTTCCTACATACGGGAAGAGCGCAAGCTGAAAGAAGCCTTCAAGCATATAGGACACAGCCATGACTGAGCGGCTGCTGACCTTCTTCCAGTTATGTGATTCCAATTTTCCTATTGGAGGATTCAGCCATTCTTACGGATTGGAAACCTATATCCAGGAAGGCGTCGTATCCGATAAAAATAGTTTCCAGCAGTGGCTCTTCACCTATTTTACTGAACAGGTTAAATATAACGAGGGGCTGGCATTCAAACTTGTCACAGAAGCACTGGAATTGAACGATTTGGAACAAGTATGGTATGCAGACCGTCTCCTGCATGCCCAGAACCTCCCGAAGGAAACAAGGGAAGGAAATATGCAGATGGGTGACCGGATGCTTAAGCTTGCCCGCTCCCTTTATGATGATCAAACATTGGAAATCTATCAACAGCGGCTGAGGGAGAAAACCTCCTTCGGCCATGGAGCGGTCGTATTCGCCATGATTGCACACCACTTTGGGGCGAGGCAGCAAGAGGGGCTGGCATTCTATCTCTACTCCCTCCTTTCCAACCTTGTCCAGAATGCTGTCCGTTCCATTCCGCTGGGGCAGACTGCGGGGCAATTGATCATGCATGAGAACCGGGAACAGCTGGTAGAGCTGGCTAATGAAATAGGAGACTTGTCGATGGATGAATTCGGCATTGTCTCTCCTGGTCTCGAAATCTCCCAGATGAAACATGAACATGTGAAAGTACGAATCTTTATGTCTTAGAAAGGGGCAAAAATAATGGAACCAATCAAAATAGGCATTGGCGGCCCGGTCGGGGCTGGAAAAACCATGCTGGTTGAAAAAGTGGTAAAGGAACTGACGGGGAAAGTCGAGATGGCAGCAATCACCAATGATATCTATACAAAAGAAGATGCGAAAATCCTGATGAAAAGCGGTGTAATGGATTCCGACCGGATCATCGGTGTAGAGACTGGGGGCTGTCCACATACGGCTATTCGTGAGGACGCTTCGATGAACTTTTCAGCGATTGATGAGCTGACGGAAAGGTTCACTGACCTGGAACTGATCTTCATAGAAAGTGGAGGCGATAATCTCGCAGCAACTTTCAGTCCGGAGCTTGTCGACTTCTCCATCTATATCATTGATGTGGCCCAAGGGGAAAAAATTCCGAGGAAGGGCGGCCAAGGTATGATTAAATCCGACCTGTTCATTATCAATAAGACGGACCTGGCGCCTTTCGTCGGAGCCGACCTCGAGGTGATGGCCAGTGATACCAATGAATTCCGCGGGAAGAAACCATTCGTCTTTGCGAATTTGAAGGATGGAGAAGGACTGGGTGAAATCATTGACTGGATCAAAAACGACGTCCTGCTTCAAGGGATTGTCTGATATGGAAGTATTGGACAGAAATAGGGCGTGGACGGGTGAGCTCCAACTGGAATTGAGTCAGAAACAAAACAGAACTGTCTCGGAGAATGTGTTTTTCGAGGGTGCATTCAAAGTGATGCAGCCAATTTATCTGGATCATACTGGACAGCTGACCTATTACCTGTTGAACCCAGGCGGCGGATATCTGGGTGGTGATACCTATTCGATGGATATCCGATTGAATGAGGAGGCATACGCCATCCTCACTACCCAGTCCGCCACAAAGGTGTATAAAACACCAGGGGACCATGCCTACCAATATGGGCGGTTCTCATTGGGGCCCGGCAGTCTGCTGGAATACACGCCCGACCCGCTGATCGTCTACCGGGAGGGTGTGTACCAACAACACCAGCAGTTCTATATGGACCCTCGCGCCACCCTGCTTTCGACCGACATCATCACACCAGGTTGGTCGCCAAGTGGTAAGCATTTCAGCTATGACAAGGTCGATGTCCTCAATGAGGTGTTTATTGACGGTCAGCTGGAGGTGATGGACAGGTTCGTCCTGGAACCGAATAAAAAGAATGTGGCAAGCTACGGTCATATGGAAGGCTACAGCCATCTCGGGTCGATGATGATGATCAGTCCGTTTGTGACAGACGGAATCATCGAAAGTCTCCATGACTTGGTGGACCACAAGGAAATAAACTTCGGCCTCTCAAGGACGCCTGTACCAGGCCTGTCCTTAAGGGTGCTTGCCAACCGCACACAGGACATCGAGGAAGTATTCACGGCCTGTCAGAACTATATACGCCGTACATTATTCGACGCTTCCCCTGTGTTCCTTAGAAAATACTAGTGTCCATATAGAAAGCATCCCTTCGCTTAAGCTTTCTATTCGTTGCCTCAGGTCCATATTCCGACGGAAAGGTAGATTACATGCAGAAACCAATCTCCACAAGGTATTTATTTCGTAGTTTCCTACATAGCTTTTCCCAGGTCATCCTCCTGGACAATTGGAAAACCGGCCTGTTCATCTTCCTGGGAATTCTGACAGTCTCCTGGCAGTATGCAGCCGTTTCCGGCCTTGGTGTTGTAATTGCCATGGGGATTGGCCTGCTACTGACCAAGGACCGCGAGTTTATTGAAAGCGGGCTGATGGGATATAATGCGGTGCTTACCAGTATAGCAATCCTTATTTTTCTCGACGGTCCTTCCATTTGGTTGTTGGCACTGTTCGGCGCAGGATTGTCGACAATGGTGACAATCGCACTGAACAGGTATTTCATCCATCTGCCGGTGCTGACCCTCCCATTCAATATCACGGCATGGGTGATCCTGCTGTTCCCTTATAAGCTTGAGGCCGTCAAGATGAGTGATCAACTGTTGCCGCAGAGCCTGATGAACTGGCAAGCTGCACCTGATAGGAGTATTGACTGGATGGCTGCATTTTTCAAAAGCATCAGTGAAATCTTCCTGCTGGACTCTACCACTGCCGGCATGCTGATTCTTCTTGGCATCATCCTTGCAGGCAAACGGGCAAGTACCAGTACGGTGATATCCATCTTTGTCGCTCTCATTACGGCACTCCTGCTCGGTGCAGAGGCTGAACAGATTCACCTTGGTATGTATGGATACAATGCTGTCCTTGCAGCGCTTGCTGTCTGCCACACATTCAACCAGATCCCATCCAACTTCCTGTTCGTCTACGGTCTGATCGGTGCAGCACTCACTGTCCCAATCACTGCTGCATTTTCCATCATGCTCGCACCGTACGGCCTGCCGGCATTGACCATTCCATTCGTCATTACCACCTGGCTGATGCTGTTGTCATCGAAGAGCGTGATTGCAGAGGAGAGCTGAGAAATGAAATTCCCTATAATGGATATTATAGTAGACTTGATGGTGATTCGGCTTTTCTCCCCCCTTTCCATAAACAGAAGCATATAGGAGAAATTCGAATCAAACAGGAGGATATAAGAATGCAGCAACAGGGACAGAAGAATATGCTGGATGAACTGCCCCATCTCTTTAAAAAAATGGTTGATAAATCATGCACCGCTCTATACAATAGATTGGAATTGTTTTTCAAACCACAAAAGGAGAGGTCATAGTGAAAAAGTGGGAATGGATGGCATATCATCCAGCATCATCAATACCTGTATACGTGGAGACAGTGGACACCGATCAAGAGAAGGCTCGGGAGAAGGCGTGCCTGGAGTTGGATGAAAGAGAATTTCACGGCTGGAACAAGATCAAACTTTCGAAAGTGGTTGAGTTGGAAGAAGCCATATAAGAGTAACCAACATGTCTGGTCGGTTTTACAATAATAGAGAAATCCCTAAAAATAAGGTGCGCAGACGAACGTCATTCTGCGCACCTTTTTCTTGTACCAAATGGTCCAGTTTCCCCGTACAATAATATGACGAAGTATAGGAGAGGAGGATACCTGTGAACTTAATCAAAAAGATTTCCTTCTATATAGGGAATGCCGTTATCGGTGTCTTTACGTTTTATGCTTATCTGTATTTCTGGGTGATGTTCAGCTGGGGGGATGCTTTTCTGATCAATTTCCATGCAGCTGTGATCAGTTTGTTCCTCTGTGCTGTCGTATTCATCACCTTCAATCATTCTCTGCTGCGTAATGAGCCGGATGCCAACAACTATTGGTGGATTGGATTGTCGGTGCTCCTCGGGACCATCATGACGATCCTGCTGGTCTTAGCTTTTTTATAGCATTCCTCCCATGAACATTTCTCCCCATTGACTCAATCCCTCCATAGCCCCTAAAATATAATTCCTCACAACAATATAAGATAAAATCATGGCGATTAGGGAGGAACCAAGGCTGAGGTAGACACCCTGGTCTGTGGTGCCTCTCCCTTTCTCTGCTACCATAACCACCGGGACGATGAAGGTGATGAAGGTCAGAGCGAGTAGAAGAAGTGTCAAGGTAACGGTAATGGACCCTGCCAAACCGGACAAGATGGCCACAACCCCGACGACCGCAAATGGCACAAACAAACCGCCAAACTGGGCAGTGAACTCCTTGAACGTGGCTTGGCTTCTTGCAAGCTTCGCAATGACGACGGAACTCACAAACGAAATAGCTGCAAAAATAAGGCCAACCCATGCTACACGGAACATGACACCAAAGAACGGAACTTCCATCGCAGCCATGTCACTCTCAAAGATGCCGACAAAGCCGGACATGGATTGGACCAAGGAACTGATCAGAAAATAGACGGCCAGCGAAAAGGTGACCAGGAACAAGGCAATATTAATCAACCCGTAGGCAAGATGGCTCTCCCCCGATCGGAAGGCAGTGGTCGGGTTCTTGAGTACATCAAGAAAATAATAACCATAGCCGCTGGGCGCATATTTCACCTGGCTGGAAGCGGCTGAAGGCTGTACCTCTGCAGCAGAACCTGTCACGGCAGCACTCTGCACCGTCTGAGATGGTGAAACTGGGGCATCTTGCTGCTGTGGCCCTTGTTCCATATTCGCGCCGCACGCCCCGCAGAATCTACCAGTCTCTTGTTGATGCTGACATGATGGACAACTAATCATGATGGCAAAACTCCTTTTCTATTATTGTCGGTCCCGGTTCGTCTCCAGGTATTCAATGTCAGTGATTCGATATGTTCCGTTTTCCCGAGTAAGCGTGTACTCTTTATCCCGGTCATAGTCAATCACTTCCCCCTCATGATTGGTGAAAGTGAACTGCTCATTCGTGGTGACGGCCACCGTTTCCCCATCAACCTCCTCTACTTCCAGCACTTGATTGGAGGTGAAATCGTAATGGAAAGCCGTATTTTCGAGATCGGCGATATAGGTTCGCAGATCACTGTCCGCCTGGCTTCCACCTTGGATGTATGGTTCGATAAAGCTGAAGCTCTTCTGATTCAGCGCATTTTCATAGGCATCACGGAAAACGAGCACAATATCCCCTGCATCAACGGACTCTAGCTCCATGGTTGCAGTTTCTGTTTCTTTCGCTTCCCGTTCCTCTTCCTGCCCTTCCTCATTTTCAGCCTCTAATTCATCAGTAGATCCATCCTCCTCGGCTTCACGCTCTTCCGCTTCCCCAGACACCTCTTCTCCCTCTTCACTCATGTCTGCAAAGGCCGTCTCCTCTTCTGCCATTCCACTTTCTTCAAACGCAAACGAATAGCTGTTGCCCCAGCCCGCTTCTGCTTCTGCACGGAGCGCCTCCCCTTCCGGATTGACCCACTCGGCATGCAGTTCAAGTTCCTGATCGGCAGGCACCGGCCCGATTTCCTCCAGGTCCTCCAAACGCTTGCCTGTATCCTCTCCATCGACAAACAATGTCGCCTCGGGCACATTCGTGTTCAGTGTATAAGTCACCGTCTGAAACTCGATCGGCATTGGAAGAACTGCTTCAGCTGTCACTTCCACTGTGTCTTCATAGGTGAACACGCCATAATCATTCTCTGAGGTGGCTTTAATTGGATAGGTTCCAGGATAAACAGCTATCTCCTCTGCCGGCCCGCCAGAATTCAGGGTGTCTGTATGATCACCAATATGGACTTCTGTTTCATCCATAAACACTTCAAGACTAATGCCACCCGGTACTGCCTCCAAGGAATATCTAGGATACAAGTTGAAAATCAGCGGATCCTTCTTCACGATGAACAGCTTCTCCCCATCATCGGTGGTAAGCACCTGATCCAGCGGGGATGGGTTCTCCTTCTCTACTTCCAGCAGCTCCAGATACCGATCCCTGACCTCATCCCACTCCTGCTCCTTTATGTAGGCGAAATAACTGGCCTCATCCAGCAGAGTGCCGTCCTCGAAGTCGATATAACGCAGAAATTCCTCCACATTACTGGAACGGACCGCTTCATCCATCGCCTGCAGATCCTTTACCGGGTCAACATAATGTTGCAGGAATTGATGGGTACCAAATAACAAAAGTAAAAGCAGCGCCGCCGCACCAAGCAGGAGCTTCTGCTTCTTCGTCATCGGTTTCCGTGGCGGACGTTCCGGCGGTTGCCTGTTTACCGACCGGGACTCCCGCCCCTGCCGAGCACCCGGTGTCCCATCAACTTTCTCATCCGCTCCCTTTTTCGCCCCACATTCCGTACAATAGCCCAACTCCGGGCTCATGGCACTGCCGCATTCCGTGCAATATCTCATCCTTCTCCCCCCTTCTTTACCAATTGGAATCATCAATTGTTGCGATGCATTACCATAGGACGGACCTCAGCGTCCTACTCTTAAACCTATGAACAGGGATGTCTGATTTATAACAAAAAAGTGGATGGGATGGATGAGGGGTGCGGTGGGCATGGCCCGAGTGGGGCGGTGTGTGGCCCGAGTGCGGTGGCGGGTGGCCTGAGTAGAGCGGGCTGGCGACCGAGTACGGTGGCAGGTGGCACGAGTGGTGCGGGGTGGCGACCGAGTGCGGTGGCGGGCGGACCGAGTGGTGCGGGCTGGCGACCGAGTACGGTGGGGCGTGGCACGAGTGGTGCAGGATGGCGACCGAGTACGGTGGCGGGTGGCACGAGTAGAGGTAGTGTCAAGAAGTCTGTGTAATCCACTCTCCCTGATAAGGAAACCAAGTTGGTTTTATATGGAG
>NZ_JBHRSA010000024.1:0-29110 GCF_042643145.1 Virgibacillus xinjiangensis | reverse complement strand
CAATACCGACTTCATACCGATCTAATCGTTGCCTAATAAAACTCCAACTATTGGGGGTCACACCATTTCCGCGGGCGGCTGGTGAGCCACCTTGTGCTTCGCACTGTGGTGTCTCACCTATGCCTTTCCTCCCGCAGGAGTCTGCGTATATTTCCTCCGCTGTTTCCGTTCATTGTTCGTCTATAGGATTCAACGTTTTAATTATGTCCCAGCCTTTTTTTGCACTAAGACCCGAAAAGCGTTTTTCTTACGTAAACAGGAATTCTTTCTAAAAGTCAAACCCTTGCATATACATCCGGGACAATCTCCATCTCTCCCGCTGCCACTTCCGCTCTCTGTCTCGCTTCATCTGTGTCTATTCCTTTTGCCAGCACAACGCCCATTCGGCGGCCTGGTTTTGCTTCAGGCTTTCCGAACAAGCGGAGCTGGGTGTTCGGTACACCAAGTGCCTTATCGACTCCGGTAATATGATAATCGTCGCTTGCTTCCCCAGCTTTCAAAGCCCTGCTCGCTCCTGGGGAAACCAGTTCGATCTCAGGAATTGGCAGTCCAAGCACAGCCCGTACGTGGAGCGCAAATTCGGAAAGTTCCTGTGTCGCCATGGTCACCATGCCAGTATCATGCGGACGCGGTGATACCTCACTGAAAATCACACCGTCTTTAGTCAAAAAGAGCTCGACACCGAAAACGCCGTAACCGCCGATTTCATCTGTCACTGCTTTAGCAATCGACTCGGACTCCTTGATTTGCTCTTCCTTCATCACATGTGGCTGCCAGGACTCCATATAGTCCCCACCCTGCTGGGTATGGCCAATCGGCGGACAAAAAGATGTGCCAGATACAGAACGCACCGTCAACAAAGTGATTTCCGAGTCGAATGAAATGAGTTCTTCTACAATCACGCGCTGGGACTGTGCACGCCCCTCTTCCATCGCCTGCTGCCAGGATGCCTCTATATCCTCTTCCGTCCGACAGACACTCTGGCCTTTCCCCGATGAACTCATGATCGGCTTAATGACACACGGCGTCCCTATTTTATGTACCGCTTGTTTCAATTCCCCGAGAGAATCGGCAAACTCATAGGCAGCCGTCGGCAGTCCAAGTGTTTCGCTGGCGAGCCTGCGAATTCCTTCCCGATCCATGGTCAGTTTCGTAGCATAAGCGGTCGGGATGATATTATATCCCCTGCTCTCAAGCTCCAACAGCGCGTCTGTTGCAATTGCCTCAATCTCCGGTACAATATAATCCGGATTTTCTGCCTCTATGACCTCTTGCAACTTCCTGGCATCCAGCATATCTATTACATAGGAACGATGTGCCACCTGCATGGCCGGCGCATCTTCATAACGGTCGACGGCAATTGTCTCCACTCCCAGCCGTTGTGCCTCCAGCACGACTTCCTTCCCTAATTCGCCTGCTCCCAATAAGAGCATTTTTCTCGCATGATCCTTCATTGGTGCACCAAACATAACCCCATCCTCCTGAACGTTTGTGTTTGCATCTATTCTACCTTCTGAACAAGAAATGTTTCAAGTAATTTTCCGTAAATGAGGAATGTTAACATTAAATATATTATTTTCGTTCGTCTTTTGCCCAAGAAATATCTGTACTAGGATCCTCAAAACAGGGAGAAAAAATTTACAAGTAAAAACGGTTTCCTCTTGCGACCAGCAGATTACGAGTGTGCACCAAACTAAAAATTGCAGGCCCTCCAAATCGGAAGGCCTGCATTTACTTAAACTCGGCTTATATTTTCATATCCCAGCGTTTTTGTTCGGTCTCCTTCATTTGTTCTTCCGTCTTTTGCGGATAGGCCGTGCGGTACGGATGATGGTCAGCCGGGATGACTTCTACCATCTTCTCGATCATTTCTTCTGGATCAAATTGGTTTTCCAGCCCTTTTTCCTTTTCTTTCAAGTCCGCTTTCTTCGTGAAATTCTTGTCCTCGTCAAACCATTTCCACTGTTCTTCAGCAGCACGGTCATTGAATCCGGTCGCAAATGGTCCAGGATTGATTGTTGCCACCTGTACTCCAAAACCTTCCAATTCTTTCTGCAGGCTGGATGCCATTGCTTCCACCGCATGCTTGGTCGCGGCATAAGGACCGCCATACGGCGCTGCCATGATACCTGCCATCGAGCTCATAAACACAATCTTTCCTTTGCCTTTATCCACGAACTTCCGGGCAGCAGCCTGGACGGTCTCCAACGTGGAAAAGACATTGACTTCAAATATGGTGCGGAACCTGTCCATCGGCACTTCACCGAGGGGGCCTCTCTCGTTGATTGCTGCGTTTGCGACAAACACGTCAAAATCATATTTTTCTATTTCTGCTCTATCCCGTTCATTAGTAATATCAAGTTTGAATACATCCATATCCAAGTTGTATTCACGCGCCTCCCGCAGCAGATCTGTTTTCTGGGACGTCAACTCGGTCGTTGCAATGACATGATGCCCTTTCTTGGCAAGACCGATGGAAGCCCCCCTGCCAAGTCCGCTGCCGGCACCTGTGATGAAAATCGTTTTTGCCATGTTGCTTCCCTCCTATCAAACACTCTGTAATTCTCATCTTCCCATCAAGCAAAATTGTAAACTTTGTTCGAATGATAGGGGAAACATATAAAAAAGGACCTTTCTAAACGGAAGGGTCCTTTTGGTCTATATATGATCACTATCAGGAAGAATACACCCTGATCGCCTGTTCGAGCTCCTCCAGGTATATTCTGGCCATACGAGTCAACTGGGTCTTTTTATGTACAATCCACCCGACGGAAATGGTCTCATCCTCATCGAGCGGTACGGACACGATATTGGAATCATTCAAGTTGGAACTTAAAATACCGGTTGATATGGTATAGCCATTCAGACCTCGGAGCAAATTGAATAAAGTGGCGCGATCACTGACTTGGATGCTTTTTTTGCTCGCAATGGTGCTGAAAATTTCCTCTGAATAGTAGAAGGAGTTGAATTCCCCTTGTTCAAATGAAAGACGCGGATACTCCTCCAAATCCTCCAATGTCACGGACTCCTTTTCAGCCAATGGGTTTTGGCTGCTGACAAAGATATGTGGGGCGGACTCGAATAACAGATGAAATTCCATTCCTTCCTCCCTCAGCATCTGCCTCATCACTTTTTCATTGAACGAGCTCAAATAGAGGATGCCGATCTCACTCCGCAGATTCTTGACATCTTCGATAATTTCATAGGTCTTTGTTTCTCTTAAAGTGAATTGGTATTCCAAACTCCCATGTTTCTTGATCATCTCAACAAACGCATTCACCGCAAAGGCATAATGTTGGGTGGAAATACTGAACATCTGTTGGGAAGGTGCTGTATTGAAGTACCGGTGCTCCAACAGTTCCGCCTGCTCGACGACCTGCCGTGCATACCCCAGAAATTCCGCCCCATCCGGAGACAGGGTGATGCCTCTGGAATTCCGGGTGAAAATGGTGATGCCCAGTTCCTTCTCCAATTCTTTGATTGCTTTGGAGAGACTGGGCTGCGTGATATACAGACGACGGGCGGCTTCATTGATCGACCCGCACATAACAACCTCGATGACATATTTCAACTGCTCCAGCCTCATACCCATTTCCTCCTGTTGTCTGTTTTCAGGGTTCTTATGATTTGCGCTTATTCCATCTGCCTGAAAATTTCATCTGTTTGAAGTATAGCATATTTCAACGTAGAGATGGGGTTAGTTGCAGCCTGGATGATAATAAGAATATAGTAGAATTTCGCTCCGACTGATTACCAGCCAGTCACTTCACCGGCCCATTCGTAATTTCTGTCAGCTTAGAATTGATCGCAAAGACTTTCGCATGGACGTCTGTTATGCCAAAGCCTGCCAATCTTTTCGCGTGCATATCCAGATACTTCTCAGCAGTTTCTTTTGTTTCGAAGACATAGATGCCGCCTGCTTCATTTGTTTCGGGACTCTCTGTCCAGATCTTCCATATGAATCCGTCTTCTTCATTGATACTTTTTGCCAAATCTGAAAACCCTTCTGCCATTTCATCTCCAAAAGGTCCATCCATTTCAAAATCCACTTGCAATACGTATGCCATGATCATTCTCCTTTTACTAATTTTTGTGTCTTTTCCTTCGCTTGATAATGAGATCCATCAGCCACAGAAGAAGCGGTATCTGAATGTACTATATCATACACTTCCTTGCAATTGGGAGTTCACCCATCCACAGATAGCACACTCGCCCTCCAACCAATGATTAAATCTTGTATATGTCGGGTAATAAGTCTATGTAATCGGACTTTTCCTGCATCTCCAGTTGCTTCTCGAATCATCTAGACCCATTGAAAAGCTTTCCCCCAGAGAATTGCATCAAGAGGTGCATGTTAAGGAGGCGTTTGGAGATGGCAAAGAAATATTTGAACCAATATGAGATGGCACCAGATCATGTACTACTGTATATTTCCGGTTTGAAGCATGAAGCAACATTGAAAATCGAGAAAGACGACTATGAAAGCATCTCCTCGAAACATTGGGGATTGATGGCTGTCGGCAAAAAAGGCAATGAAAAGATTGTTCCTTACACGACAGTAAACAGAGCCTCTGTTCCACTCGGAAGGTGGCTGTTGGACATCCATCATCCAGAAAAGAAAGTGGAACATTTTGACCGGGACAACCATAATTTCTTGAGGGAAAACCTATATGTCACGGAAAAATCCGATTACCGGCTGCGCCATTCCTTGAAAGATGACGGGAAGATCTGCGGCGTATTCGAAATCAAGCGGAACGGGCGGGTGACAGGATATAAAGTGGAGTACAAGGAACCTGAAACCGCCAAGAAAAAGTTCAAATGCTTTACAGCCAGTAAATGCAATGGATTGACGGAGGCGAAGAAAGAAGCCTTCGAATTCCGGATGGATGTCCTGAAGAAAAAAGAAATAGCCTGTTAAAAGCCATCCTGCAGGGTGGCTTTTCAGGCTTGTCGACTCGGCATAATCATTATACGATCACTCCATCAAAGCTTCCTTTCAGCACTTTTTTCTCTCTCTGATTGATGCATTGAAATGATGCCAATAAATACTTTCTATTATCATTCTGTTTCTCCAGCTTCTCGATCGCCACTTCACATGTAATGGTATCTCCTGTATAAACTGGTCGCAAAAACCTGAAATTCACCGAACGTGCCAGCACATTATGGTCCCCGCCGATTTTTGTCGGTAATGTAGCAGTAAGCAGCCCCTGGATGACAAGTCTCCCCTGTTCATCGGGAATAACATGGTGCGAGCCTTCATCACCTGAAACCTTCGTAAACAATTCCACATCTTCCATGGTGAAAGTCCGTTCAAATGTAAACACATCGCCTGCTTGTAAAGACAACTCTTTTCCCCCTCCATCACTATTCTCTTCTCTTAAAAACAAATACATGTAACCGTCTGCCCTATTCCCTTTTACAACTATATTCTCTTGCATATTCTTCCAATATTCAAGAGAATCCTTGGACGGGGCGTTTTGATAGCATTAATAAACCCGGATTTCTGTGATAGAAATCCGGGAACCTAAAGCTGGCCTTCCATGTACCTGAAGGAACCAAGCGTTGCTATTACTCCTTTTCGCCAACTACAGTAAATCTTTGATTAACATGTTCCGCTTTTTCTGCTTCATCCACTACTGCAATAGCATAGTCAGCATAACTGATGTAGCTCTCACCTTGCGAATTTACAAGAAGGACATCCTTCCCTACTTGATAGGAACCTGTTCTTTTTCCTTCCGCATCAAATACGGCGGAAGGGCTGATAAATGTCCATGCTAAGTCAGTTGTTTGTAACAATTCTTCTAAATTGCGCCCTTGGCCCTTTCCTGTCGGTTTTACGAAATCCGGAAATTCAGGTGTATCAATTAACCGAACCGTTTTGTTTTCATCAACATAAAGGCTCCCTGCGCCTCCCACTACAATCAATCTAGTATCTGTTCCCCTGAGGGCTTCGATCAATACATGTCCTGCATCCACATGTGCCTGTTCTTCACCGAGTGGAGCTCCGAATGCATTGACGACCACATCAAATTGATGGAGATCTTCTGTTTTAAGATTAAAAATATTCTTTTCGATTACTGGAAGATTCGAGTTTTGTAGTTTCGATGCATCTCTTACGATAGCTGTTACTTGGTGATCTCGGTTTCCCGCTTCATTCACAATTACATTTCCTGCTTTACCACTTGCGCCAATGACCGCAATATTCATGATCACGCTTCCCCCTTTTTATGTTGCAGTTCCTTCATCTCTATCTACACAGCCAATTCAATACGATTTCCAGACGGATCATAAGTAAGGAGTCTTCCGTCTTCTTCTGTTACGGATGCCCCTATTGTCCGCAAGTTGCCCACCGTTTTTTTGACCGCCTCTTCACTAGGCAAAACGAGTGTGTAAGATTCCATCCCGACACTATTTTCTGGCGGCTTTGGAGCACCTTTCCCATTCCAAGTGTTCACCCCTATATGATGATGGTACTTTCCTGTAGAAAGAAACAGTGCTTGACTTCCAAAGCGGTTAACTATATCAAATCCGAGACCTTTTACATAGAAATCTTCTGTCTCTACCAGCTCAGAAACATGCAGATGGATATGTCCCATCAACGTACCTTCTGGCATTCCTTCCCAAGACTTGCCTGGTTCCACATTCTTTAACAACCTCTCAAAATCCAACGGATCGACTGCCATGGCAACTTCTTCCCCATTCCATGTCCATTCAGAAGGATCACGATCGATATAAATTTCAATCTCGTTCCCATCCGGGTCATGCAAATACAATGCTTCACTGACAAGATGGTCGGATGAACCGAAGCGAATGCCCTTGTTTACCAAATGGACGACGATATTGGCTAAATCTTTTTTCTCAGGCAACAGAATAGCGAAATGATATAAGCCAGTCGTTCTTCCTTGCTTGGGAACGACATCTTCAGGTTGTTCCAATGACAAGATGCTGGTCTTCCCATCTGTTGTGAGCTTTGCTGTCGATGAAGTTTTTTCCAAAATATCAAAGCCGATAACTTCTTGATAATACTGTAAAGACCTTTCTAAATTCTCTACCTTTATATTGACATGACCGACAAACGTCGTTGGCTTGCTGTGGAATCCCATATTGTTCCTCCTAGTTATTATTCGAGTGGAATAATTTATTATCTAAAGATAAGGTCGACCGATCCGCTAATACAAGGAAAATGGACATAGCCAGTAGAACCAAATCAAGTCCATATCCTGCCATTTGCCCATTGCCAACGAAACCGGCCGGTAACTTTGCCGTAAAAATAGCCCCTGCCATGATAAGTGCGAATAACACGCCAATGATTTTGGTACCGATACCCAAAATTAAAGCGATGCCTCCAATCAGTTCTATGGCAGCAACCGGATAAGCCAGAAAACCGGGAATTCCAAGACTGTCGAAATATCCTGCTGTATTTGCTACTCCGGCTTGAAACTTGGATAAACCATGAATGAAAAATGTAAGACCTAATACTGCTCTTAAAATAACCTTCCCTACTTCTTGTTTATTCATTTCTTTCTCTCCTTTTCTTATCAAGTTACTTTATGTAACCTAGTTTATATTTATAATTAATTACTGTCAAGTAAATGATTTATTATTTATAATCAGTTAACATTTCGTGGTATACTTGAATAGGAGAGGTGATTACACATGGCACAGCCGACAATCTGTCCAAAATTTGAAAAAGCCATCTCCCTGCTAAGTCAAAGATGGACAGCATTGGTTATTTATCAATTATTGCAAGGCAAACAGCGTTTCACTGAGATTCAATCAACTATCGGGATAAGTGGAAAAGTATTATCGGAGCGTTTAAAGGAATTAGAACGTGAAGATATAGTGAAACGTGAAGTAATACCCGAGACACCAGTCGTTATCGAATATTCCTTAACAGAAAAAGGGCATGCGATGGAGCCGATTTTGAGAACAATCGAGAGCTGGTCCCAAGGTTGGGTCAGAGAAACGGATGTAGCTACAGAATAGTTACTGGAAATGCATACGAAAGAGGGGCTGCCCAAAAGTCATTTTTAGTGACTTGAGGACAAGCCCTTTTTCCTTCGCATGTTTCAAATGATACAGCAAACAATCCCTACAGATCGTTTGCTTTTATAACATCTTGTTTCTGGGAGTGAAAGGCAACCTGTTCACCTTTATTATTCCTACCTATCAATCGATGAGCGATGCTCAGATGTGGAACAACTTTATAGACAATGATCGCAATAATAATACTGATCAGGGCTCCTATAACGACATCGGCTGGATAATGGACACCAACCCAAATCCGTGAAAAGCCTACCAATACAGATGCTCCCACACCTAATAAAGATGTCCAGCTTCTTCTAAACAACCAAAAAGAAACACAAAATGAAAAGAATACGATCGTGTGCTCACTTGGAAATGAATTGTCCACCGCTTTTTCAATCAGCTGATTGACGTTGGCCAGCTCGGCAAATGGCTGGTTATTGGAATGAATCTTTCCAGCAAGTTTCGCGATCACTTCCGCCAAAATGAGCGTTACCGTCCCGCAAAAAACCATCATCTTGTTTCTCCAGTTTTTAGTGAACCCAAGAATGATTACCGTTGCAATCAATAAATACAGCATATACTCAGAAATAAAGGACATGAGAGGATTGAATATCGGGTAATCTTTCCCTAGATTATTAATCATTCGGAACCATTCCGTATTAATTTCTGAAAGAGCCATCGCAGTTTTCCTCCCTTCCATCTGCTTTTATCAAGGTCTTCTTCGCAGTCATTTTTTGAATGGCATGAATTCTCAAACTCTAATTTAGCTATGCTTATTATAACAGACTGTATATAGAGAATAGAAAGCTTCTTTCTCCAAACGCAAAAAGAAAGGCTATCAGAACAATATGTGAAAATGTGAACAATATAAGAACATTCCATATAAACGTTTACTTACCAGAGAAAATTAGCATATAATCTACTTAAGACATCACTTGCTCACTACTGAACAATATCATGTGAATAAATGAGCAAATCATACAGCCTTTTTAGGAGGTAATAACATGAAGACTGCAGAAGAGGTAAAACATAGAAATTCTTGGGATGGGTTCAAACAAGGAAGATGGCAGAAAGAAATGGATGTACGGGATTTTATTTTGAAAAATTTCACGTTATATGAAGGAAATGAGTCATTCCTCGCAGGCGCCACTGCAGATACATTAGCACTATGGGATCAGGTAATGGATTTAACCAGACAAGAAAGAGAAAATGGCGGAGTCCTCGATCTGGATACTAAAATAGTCTCCACTATCACTTCACATGGGCCGGGATATTTGAATAAACAAATGGAAAAAGTAGTAGGCGTCCAGACAGATGCCCCATTCAAACGTTCGTTACAGCCATTCGGGGGAATTAGGATGGCAGTTGCAGCAGCCGAATCCTATGGTTATGAAATCGACAAAGACGTGGAAAAAGTATTCACCGATTATCGGAAAACGCATAATCAAGGAGTCTTTGACGCCTACACTCCTGAAATGAAACTGGCACGTAAAGCAGGCATCGTTACAGGACTTCCCGATGCATATGGACGTGGAAGAATTATCGGTGATTACCGTAGAGTTGCTCTTTACGGGG
The DNA here is from genome assembly GCF_042643145.1 of Virgibacillus xinjiangensis. Taxonomy (NCBI): domain Bacteria; kingdom Bacillati; phylum Bacillota; class Bacilli; order Caryophanales; family Bacillaceae; genus Virgibacillus; species Virgibacillus xinjiangensis. The sequence goes on along the minus strand of NZ_JBHRSA010000024.1, from coordinate 19,507 downwards.
TAGATCATCTGATTACGGAAAAGAAAAAAGAGCTGAATCTGATTGGCAATGGAACGATGTCCGAGGATATCATGCGGGACCGCGAAGAAACAGCGGAGCAAATCCGTGCTTTGCAGGAATTGAAGCAACTTGGCGATACCTATGGATTTGATATTTCCAAACCTGCTGCAACAGCACAAGAAGCATTCCAATGGTTATACTTTGGCTACCTCGCTGCCATCAAAGAACAAAACGGAGCTGCCATGAGCTTAGGGCGTGTATCAACTTTCCTTGATATTTACGTAGAAAGGGATCTGAAGAATGGTGTGTTAACAGAAGAGACAGCACAAGAACTGGTCGATCATTTCGTTATGAAGCTCCGACTGGTAAAATTCGCCAGAACCCCTGAATATAACGAGTTATTCAGCGGTGACCCGACCTGGGTGACAGAATCGTTAGCGGGAATCGCTCAAGACGGCCGTCCGCTTGTCACCAAGAATTCCTACCGTTTCCTGCATACGTTGAACAATTTAGGGCCAGCGCCAGAACCGAATTTAACTGTCCTATGGTCTGTCCATTTACCGGATAATTATAAGAAGTATTGTGCAAAAATGTCCATTGAAACAAGCTCGATCCAATATGAAAACGATGATATGATGCGTGAAATATATGGAGATGATTATGGAATAGCCTGTTGCGTATCCGCCATGGCTATTGGTAAACAAATGCAATTTTTCGGAGCTCGCGCTAACCTCGCAAAGGCACTGCTTTACGCAATCAATGGCGGTGTGGATGAGAAACTGAAAATCCAAGTCGGCCCTGCCTATGCGCCAGTTACATCTGACTACCTAGATTACGACGAAGTATCCGCCAAATATGATATCATGCTTGACTGGTTGGCCGATTTGTATGTGAACACCCTTAATATCATTCACTATATGCATGACAAATATAGCTATGAGCGGATTGAAATGGCCCTGCATGATCGTGAAGTCCTTCGTACAATGGCATGCGGCATAGCCGGATTATCCGTAGTGGCAGACTCATTAAGTGCCATCAAATATGCGAATGTCAAAACCATCCGTGATGAAAATGGAGTTGTCGTCGATTATGAAATCGAAGGTGATTACCCAAAATATGGAAATAATGATGACCGTGTAGACCAAATTGCAGCAGATTTAGTGAAACGTTTCATGAATAAAATCAGGACCCATAAAACATATCGTAATTCTACACCAACACAGTCTATTTTAACTATTACCTCCAATGTAGTGTACGGCAAGAAAACAGGCAATACACCGGACGGACGTAAAGCAGGCGAACCATTTGCTCCTGGAGCCAACCCGCTCCATGGGCGAGATACAAACGGATCATTAGCTTCTCTCAGCTCCGTAGCGAAAATGCCTTATGAATATTCTCTCGATGGCATCTCTAATACATTCTCTATCGTTCCAAAAGCTTTAGGAAAAGATGAGGAAACAAGATATGCCAACCTCGCTGGAATGCTGGATGGTTATGTGATGAAACGAGGACATCATCTAAATGTTAATGTCTTTGACTGGGAAACATTGCTTGATGCGATGCACCACCCTGAGGAGTATCCACAGCTAACCATCCGTGTCTCTGGTTATGCCGTCAACTTTATCAAGTTGACACGTGAACAGCAAATCGATGTGATCAACCGTACCTTCCATGGAAGCCTGTAAGGTAACTTGGAAACGAAATTAACCTTTGCTTGGCAGTTCATTCAAAGGAATTCTAAGGAATAGCTAGGAGGACGAGCAACATGAAAGGTCGTATCCATTCAGTAGAAACCTGCGGAACAGTTGACGGGCCGGGATTGCGTTATGTCATTTTTACACAAGGATGTCCATTAAGATGCCAGTTCTGCCACAACCCTGATACTTGGAAAATCAATCAGGGAAAGGAGAAAACAGTGGAGGAAATAGTCGATGACATCAAAGACTACCTTCCATTCTTCCAGGCAACCAACGGCGGCGTAACAGTGAGCGGCGGTGAACCATTGTTACAGGTGGAGTTCTTAATTGAACTGTTCCGGGAACTGAAAAAGTTGGGAGTTCATACGACCATAGATACTTCCGGCGGATGCTTCAGCCGTTCTCCCCGCTTCTTAAAAAACTTGGATGAACTGCTCACCATGACAGACTTGATTCTATTGGACCTAAAGCATATCCATCCGGAAAAGCATAAGGAATTGACCGGCATGTCCAATGAACACATCATCGATTTGGCTGCCTATTTATCGGAAAAGCAAGTTCCTGTCTGGATCCGCCATGTCCTTGTCCCGACGGTCAGTGATTTTGATGAATATTTATATGGACTGGCTGACTTTATTGGAACGTTGGACAATGTGGAGAAAATCGAAGTTCTGCCGTATCATCAACTAGGCGTTTATAAATGGGAAAACTTAGGTCTTGAATACAAACTTCAAGGGGTCGAACCTCCATCTGAAGAGAGGGTTCAGAATGCAATGGATATATTAAATAGAAAAGCAGCTCTGCATGCTTAACCACAGCAAAGATAGAAATTAAAAGAGGTTGGGACAAACTTGTTTATCAAAAGAGAAATCCGAACTAGCCTTGGTAGAGATAGCCGCTTCGGAAATATACTCCGCTTTCCACGGGCGGCTGATAAGCCTCCTTGTGCTATCGCACGGCGGGGTCTTATCTAGGCCATTCCTCCCGTAGGAGTCTGCGTATATTTCCTACGCTTATTCGGTTCACTTTTGAGACAAACAGTTTAGTTATGTCCCAGCCTCTTTTTATGCTTTTATGTCTTCAATTTGTAGGGACAAGATTGCGAATAACACCTAGGATTTACCAACCATACTTCTTTCTTAGGCTTTTCGTACAACCTCTGCCACACACTCCACATGATTCGTCTGCGGGAACATATCGACCGGCTGCACTTCCTTCGTTTCATAGCCGCCATCTTCCAGAATGCGAAGGTCCCTTGCCAGTGTGGACGGATTGCATGATACATAGACGATTCTGTTCGGTTCCATGTCCATCATCGCCTGCAGAAAGTCCACCTCACAGCCCTTCCTTGGCGGATCGACCACGATGACATCCGGGTTGAATCCCTGCTGTTTCCATTCAGGCATGACCGTTTCCGCCTGTCCTACGTGGAACTCGGCATTGGTGATACCGTTAAGTTCTGCATTCTTTTTAGCATCCTCGATGGCTTCAGGCACCACTTCGATACCATATACCTTTTTAGCACGCTGGGCAAGGAACAAGGAGATTGTTCCAATTCCACAATAGGCATCAATGACCGTGTCATTTTCGGTAATCTTGGCATATTCGAGCGCCTTTTGGTACAGCCTGTCTGTCTGCTGTGGGTTGATTTGATAGAAGGATTTCGGTGAAATGGCAAACGTGACATCGCCGATGGTGTCATGGATATATTCTTCTCCCCATATGACCTTCATTTTCTTTCCAAGAATGACATTGGTACGCTGTTTGTTGACATTATGGACAATCGACTTCACATGTGGGAAGGTTTCTGTCAGCTCACGAATCAATTCCTTCTCGAATGGCAGTTTTTCCGTCCGGGTGATGAGCACAATCATCGTCTCATTCGTCTCTCTGCCTGTCCTTACCATGATATGGCGAAGGACCCCTTTATCCTTCTTCTCATCATATGCCTCGATCCCCAGCCGGTTTGCAATTCGGCGCACCGCATGGACCGACCGATCATTCAGCTCGTCCTGGATGACACAGGTCTCCATATCCTTGATAATCTCATGGCTGCGCATACGATAGAAACCGGTGATTAATTCGCCGTCATCTTCTCCTACCGGAATCTGAACCTTATTGCGGTAGCGCCATGGATCTTCCATCCCAATTGCCGGATGTACTGGTACGTGTTCGAGATGGGCGATCTTCTTCATCACGTTTTTCACTTGGTTTTGTTTCATCTGCAGCTGCAAGTCATAGCTCATATGCTGAAGCTGGCAGCCGCCGCATTTATAGAAAACATTGCACGGCGGCTCTACCCGCTCATCACTGGACTGCTTCACTTCGAGCAACTTTCCAAACCCGAAGTTCTTGTTCGCTTTGACCACTTTGACAACTGCTTCTTCTCCCGGCAGGCCGTATGGAACGAACAATGGATAGCCATCCACTTTGGCTACCCCGTTCCCTTCATGTGTCAGATCCTCGAAGGTAAGTGTAAGCTTCTCATTCTTTTTCACTGGAGCCTTCTGTTTCGCCATTTATCTATCTTCCTTTTCATTATATTTCCGTTTGCCAATAGTTTACATTCTCAGTCAGCTACAAGCATCTTATCATATGTTTTACTGAAAAAGCATTTCTTACCAAAAAAAGAAGACTACTGCATCAGTAATCTTCTCTATTGATGAAAACTTCCGGCACGAAAAACTCGATATGCTGCTTTAAATTGGTGAATTCACCAGGCAGCATCCCACCGTATTCACCGTCAATATTCAACTGCATATTTTCATCGGTTGTGACTTTGATATGTTTCGCCTGTGTATAGAGAATGCGTTCATCCTCCAGATGAGCTCCCCGCATGGCAAGTGAAGCTATCCGAATGAATTCCGCTAAATTCATCTTTTTGAGTATAAGCAGATCAAAATGGCCGTCATTCATTTTTGCCTCTGGGGCAAGTTTTTCGAAACCGCCGACAGAATTGGTATTGGACAGAAGAAATAGCATGATATCCTCATCCAGTACTTCCCCATCGTACTCAATCCGTGCCCGGATCGGTTTCAGAGACGGCAGCATTTCAATCCCTTTAATATAGTAAGCCATCTGGCCAAGCATTGTCTTCAGCTTACTTGGGACATCATAAGTAAGTTCTGTGAGTCTGCCGCCACCAGCAATATTCATAAAATACTTGTCTTCATCCACCCGGCCAATGTCCAGTGCCAGTGATTTTCCGCCGACAATGACATCGACTGCTCTTTTTATATCACGCGGGATATGCAATGCCCGCGCAAAATCATTGGTGGTGCCGACTGGTATGATCCCAAGCTTCGGCCGATGTTCCTGCTCGGCCATGCCATTGATCACTTCGTTGATGGTTCCATCCCCGCCAGCTGCCACAATCAGATCATAGCCCCTGTCCACCGCGGTTGCGGCCGCCTTTGTTGCATCACCTTCACAGGTGGTTGCATGGGCAGATGTCTCATAGCCGGCAACTTCCAGCCGTTCCAGTACGGTCGGCAGTTCCTTCTTGAAAGCTTCCCGGCCGGATGTCGGGTTATAGATGATCCTGGCTTTTCTCATAGAATTTTCCTCCCCATTCTCTCCAGCTGCAGGGCCGTTTGGCAATTCTCCCAATTGACTGCATCCAACCAATATCATAGCCCTTTTTGTCCTATTTGAAAAGGGGTATGCTGTGCGACTGGAACCGGCTTTCGACAGACAGACTGCCGCCATATGCATGGCGGCAGTCCTCATCGTCGACAGGCTTGGAGATAATTACCTGCTCTCCAATTCTTCTTTCAGGATTTTATTGACCATTGGTGGGTTGGCTTGGCCTTTGGTCGCCTTCATCACCTGACCGACCAGGTATCCCATTGCCTTGCCTTTACCATTCTTATAATCGGTAATGGACTGTTCATTCTCATCCAATACCTTGGAGATGATCTCTTTCAGCTGGCCTTCATCGGAAATTTGGACCAATCCTTTTTCCTTGACGATTTTCTCCGGATCGCCGCCATTCTCTACCAGCTCGGCAAAGACTTTCTTGGCGATTTTAGAAGAAATCGTACCGTCCTCAATCAACTGAATCATTTTTGCCAAACCATCCGGTGTTATGGCGAGATCTCCGAGATCCTGCTGATGTTTGTTCATATAAGCGGAAACTTCCCCCATCAGCCAGTTGGAAACCTGTTTCTTATCGGCTCCCTGATCGACCGCCTCCTCGAAGAAGTCGGCCATCTCCTTGGAACTGGTCAGCACGTCTGCATCATATTCCGGCAGACCCAGCTCTTCGATATATCGTTTTCTACGGGCATCAGGAAGTTCAGGGATTTCCTGTCTGATACGTTCTTTCCACTCTTCATCAATGTAAAGAGGGACTAGGTCTGGCTCAGGGAAATAACGATAGTCATCAGAACCTTCTTTGACACGCATCAGGATGGTTTCCTTCGTCTTCTCATCGTACCGGCGGGTTTCCTGCAGGATTTCTCCACCATTAAGCAGTTCCTTCTCCTGGCGTTTTTCTTCAAATTCCAGACCCTTCTGGACGAAGTTGAACGAGTTCAGGTTCTTCAGCTCTGTTTTGGTTCCGAATTCTTCCTGGCCAATCGGACGCAGGGAGATATTGGCATCACAACGCAGAGAACCTTCCTCCATTTTCACATCGGAAACACCTGTATATTGGATGATGTTCTTCAGTTTCTCCAGATACGCATACGCTTCTTCCGGGGAGCGCATATCCGGCTCGGAAACAATCTCAATAAGCGGTGTACCCTGACGGTTGAAATCGACGAGAGAATGCCCGTCATCACCGTGGGTCAGCTTTCCTGCATCCTCCTCCATATGAAGGCGGGTGATGCCGATCCGCTTCTTCTTGCCATTCACTTCGATTTCAATCCAACCATTTTCCCCAATCGGCTGGTCAAACTGGGAAATCTGGTAGGCCTTCGGGTTGTCCGGATAGAAGTAGTTCTTCCGGTCGAATTTTGTATTGGTAGCAATGTCACAATTCAAAGCCATTGCAGCTTTCATGGCAAAATTCACTGCTTCTTCATTCAGTACAGGCAGTACACCTGGATACCCAAGATCAATCGGATTGATGTTTGTATTCGGTGCTGTTCCGAATGCATTGACACTCGGGCTGAAAATTTTCGTATCTGTTTTCAATTCGACATGGACTTCCAAGCCGATAATCGTTTCAAAGTTCATTAGTTGGCACCTCCAAGTTGAGGTCGTTTCAGGTGATAATCCGTTGCTTGCTCAAACGCATGGGCAGCACGGTACACTGTTTCCTCATCAAAATGCTGGCCGATGATCTGCAGGCCGACCGGCAGTCCGTTCTCCCCGAATCCGCATGGGATGGAAATGCCAGGTACACCTGCAAGGTTCACCGGAATGGTCAGAATATCATTGGCATACATGGTCATTGGATCTTCGGTCTTTTCCCCGACACGGAAGGCAGGTGTAGGTGCTGTAGGCCCGACCACTACATCATAGGAAGCAAAGATTTCATCGAAGTCCTGCTTGATCAATGTCCGGACTTTTTGAGCCTTTTTATAATAGGCATCATAGTAACCGGAGCTCAGGGCAAATGTACCCAGCATGATCCGGCGTTTCACTTCATCTCCGAATCCTTCACTCCTGGATTTCTTGAACATGTCGATCATGTTGTCGGCATTCTCAGAACGTACGCCATAGCGGACACCGTCAAAACGGGCCAAGTTAGCAGAGGCTTCTGAGGATGCGATCAGGTAGTAGGCTGACAAGGCATATTTGGAGTGCGGCAAGGACACTTCCTCCCAGGTTGCTCCAAGAGATTCATATACCTCCAGGGCTTTGTGGATCCGGTCTTTCACCTCAGGGGACACCCCTTCAGCCAAATATTCCTTCGGTACAGCGATTTTCAGACCTTTGACATCACCGGTCAGTGCTTCTGTAAAATTAGGCACTTCGACATCTGCACTGGTGGAATCCATCACATCATGGCCGGCAATCACTTCCAGGACACGTGCATTATCTTCCACATTGCGGGTGAGTGGGCCGATTTGATCCAATGAAGAAGCAAATGCGACCAAGCCGAAACGGGACACCCTTCCATATGTAGGCTTCATTCCGACAATACCGCAGTAAGAAGCAGGCTGACGGATGGATCCGCCGGTATCGGATCCTAAGGAAAACAGCACTTCTCCGGCAGCTACTGAAGCAGCAGAGCCGCCGCTGGAACCACCTGGGACGTAATCTGTATTCCATGGATTGCGGGTTGCCTCATAACTTGAGTTTTCATTGGAGGACCCCATGGCAAATTCATCCATGTTCAACTTGCCGACATTGACGATTTGCGCGTCATTCAGTTTATTCATGACTGTGGCGTCATATAATGGGTCCATGAAATTGTCCAGGAACTGGCTCGCACAAGTGGTGCGAATTCCCTTGGTGACAATGTTATCCTTGATTCCTGCCGGCATGCCGAATAATGCTGCAGACTTATCCTCCAGCTTGTCCAGCTCCCTCGCTTTATCAAGGGCATCTTCTTCATTCAATGTGAGGAAGGCCTTGACGTCTCCATCAACTTCCCGGATCCGCTCATAGGAGGATTTGACAAGGTCTTCCACGGTAATTTCATTATTATGTAGCATTTCTTCCAATTCTTTTATCGTGTGATCGAATAATGACATCTTCTGTCCTCCCTACTCCAAAATTGATGGTACTTTGAATTGACCTGCTTCGTGATCCGGAGCATTCTTCAGCGCATCCTCCTGGCTGATCCACTCTTTCGGCTCATCCTTGCGCATCACGTTCTTCAAGTCGATGACATGTGTGGTCGCTTCGATATGGTCGGTGTCCACTTCATTCAATAGATCGGCATGCTCGATGATTTCAGCAAGATGCTCGGTGAACATTTCTGTTTCTTCTTCACTGATTTCCAGCCTTGCCAGATTGGCAACATGCTTCACCTGATCCTTTGTGATCTCTGCCATAATTTTCACCCTCCAATATATGTGTTTCTACATTTTTCATCTATGTGTCCCAATAGTATACCTTCATTGTCAACACTATTGATAATAGCAGAGTTGGCCGGGGTGTGGCAACTGCCAGGTTGGTGCGGAATCAGGGTGGAATCTACTTCGAGACATGAGCGGCCCGTCCGACCGATAAACTCACGCTCCCGCTGATTTCCCACACGTCCGGCGGATATCTCACTGCTCCGGCTGATTCCCTGCACGTCCCCGCCTGCCAAAAAAATAGCCCATCCCCGCTGATCGGGAATGGGCTTATCCTCTAATACTCTTTCAATTTCTCGGTAGCAGCAGTGAACTCTGCTTCCATTTCTTTGTTCGGCTTGCCTAGCATGCTGACAACCACCGTAATGATCAAGTTGAGTAGGAAGCCTGGCAGCAATTCGTACAGGTCGAACATTCCGCCTTCCAACATACCTCCCCAGATCAATACCGTTGCCGCACCAGCGATAATACCGGCCAATGCACCGTTCCGAGTGATTCCCTTCCAGAACAGGGACAAGATGATGATTGGACCGAATGCGGCACCAAACCCTGCCCAAGCATAGCTGACCAGATCGAGGACACTGCTCTCCGGATTCATCGCAATCAATGTGGCAATGAGTGCAATGACGACGGTAGCAAGCCGTCCGATCCACACCAGCTCTTTGGAAGTGGCATTTTTACGGAAGATCGCTTTGTAAAAATCTTCAGCAACAGCAGAGGATGAAACCAGCAGCTGGGAATCAATCGTACTCATGATTGCTGAAAGAATGGCAGCAAGCAGAATACCGGAAATCACCGGATGGAACAGCAGCTGGGAAAAGGCGATGAAAATCGTCTCCGAGTTATCCAGCATCTGTATACCGTCCTGGGTGATCACATTGATTCCGAATTCATCCAGAAGTGATACATCTTGGGTACTGATGAAAGCCAGACCCATGAAACCAGTGAAGATTGCGCCATATAATCCAAGCACCATCCACCATGTACCGATGAAGCGGGCTTTTGGTACATCTTTTGGTGAACGCAACGCCATGAACCTCACAATGATATGTGGTTGTCCGAAATAACCAAGACCCCAGGCCAGCGAAGAAACGATGGCCAACAAGCCGACACCTTCGACCATATTCAGGTGGTTCGGGTTGATCTCACCAACCGCTTCTACTGCAGTGTCCCAACCTCCCATTTGGGTCAGCGCCACAATCGGCACTGCAATCAATGCCAGAAACATCAGTATCCCTTGGAAGAAGTCTGTCCAAGCAACTGCCAGGAATCCACCAAGCAATGTATAGGATACGACTACAAGCGCACCGATCCACAGTGCTGCCTGATAGGACAGCCCGAAGGATGCCTCAAATAACGTAGCTCCAGCAACCATGCCGGAAGACGTATAAAAAGTAAAGAACAATAAAATAACCAATGCAGAAGCAACACGAAGAATGTGTGACTTATCTTTGAATCTATTTTCCAGGAAATCTGGTATAGTAATCGAATCATTGGCGACTTCTGTATACACACGCAGCCGTTTTGCGACAAACTGCCAGTTCAGATAAGCACCTACCGCAAGACCAATCGCCATCCATGCTTCTGACATGCCAGCCGCATAGATAGCTCCCGGCAGACCAAGCAGCAGCCAGCCACTCATATCCGAAGCACCGGCACTTAAAGCAGCCACTCCAGGCGTCAAATTCCGTCCGCCCAATACATAATCGGACAGGTTATTGGTGCGGCGATACATGATCACACCAATGATCAACATTCCAATCAAATAAACAATGAACGTCAATAATGTCGTTAAACCCATGTTCTATTTTCTCCTCCCTGTAAACAATGTAATCAATGACAGCAGGAGGATAATGGGCATTGGGACAAACAGCCAAAACCATGTAGCTCCCTGTATAGCGTATTCCATATTCGAACCCCTTTCCGAATCTTAACGCGATTATGAATTTCCACGCTTACACAATCTATATCCTTTCACATAATGCGTTTTTTTTCAAGCAATTTCATAAGCATAAAGTCCTGCACCACCGCTATTGGCAGCGCCTTCAATACTGAAATGGGCATTCTCGGTCGGATTATGTATGATATACAGCCATTTCACAAACAAGAGAGCAATTTATTCAGCTATTTGGCGATTTGTAACGATTATCTCTGATATACTTCCAGATTGCTATACTTTAAATTTTTTTGTTCAAACATACTGGTTTTCTTTTACAAATAAAAACGCTTCCAATAAATGGCAAAAAGAAGACCCGGTACGGTTTCCACACCATACCGGGAACATCCATCTTATGTTTATCGGGGGTAATAACAGTGTGTTCCTGAGTAACAAAGAATATTAATAGAATGATTTAGGTTTTTCCACAGAGAAAATGGTCGGTTCCATTTCCATCGCTACATCCGTTGGCTGGTTATCTGTCGCAAACAGAAAGCCGGCTGCAAGGATGCCTCCCAATGCTAATGATGCAATAATCTTTTTCATGCTTCTCCCCTCCTTTATAGGTTGATTAATTCTTCATACGTTTCATTTGCGAGTTTATAGTATTTTACAGAGGATTTATATTTGCCGATGCACTCAAAATGCTCGGCAAGCATCTTGGAATACACGACCAGATTAGCGTGATCGTTATTATCCTTCAGATAAGGTATGAATTCCTCTGTTACTAATGAAGTGAATTTCTCATGTTCTTCATTGATGGCGTAAGTATAGGTTTTTATCGTGTATTCAAACAGTTTATAATAAACACCTGTTTCTGTATCCGATAGAATTGCCTCAGCTTTACTGATCATTTCTTCGGTTTTTTCGTATTTTTTCAGGTAATAATATTCTTTTATCAATGCTGTGATAGCACCTAATCTTTCACTATTCGCCACCTGCTCATCATCTGCGACCTCCAAAAAGTACTCAATTGCTTGGTTGGTTTCATTAATAGCAGAATGCAGATAGCCAAGATTGAGGTTTGTCAATTGGATGACAGTATTGTCTTTGTTGAGTTGCCCCAGATGTTTCGCCAGATTATAATTCTTGATCGCCTTCTCATACATTTTGATTCGTCTGTAGGAGATACCAAGCACAATATGGCATTGGGCACATCTTCTGAAATTATACTCCTTCATGTATACTTCCAGTGCCTTCTCCGCAAAATCGATGACTTCGAGTGTATTGCGGAGCTTGCTGTGGGTAACCGCGAGAATGTAATGCAGGTCTGCCGCCTCTGCTTCTTCCATATCCACCTTGTTGATCTTCTCTTCGGCAAGCTTATAAAGTTTGATAGCCTGGTTGAACTCTCCAATGGTGGAATTGTAGTTCCCCCTGAACTTATACCAGTAATACTGCTGGGTATGATCGAAGGAGTCCGCCAGTTCATTCAGTTCATTGATCTTATCCAGCGCTTTATCATGCTCACCTAACACCAGATGATACCTGATTTTATGGATTTCAAACATCAGCAGGTTTTCAGACAGGTTGCTGTCCATCAATTCCTGGATTTCCTGGTATGTAGCGATGATCTTCTTTTTGTCCGTTGATTCGAACAGCATGCTGTACCATTCTTGGCATTTCTCCCGTATGGTCATATCCAGATCATTATTCAACTGGACACCGAGCCTAGTACAGAGCATTTGAATGATTTCAGGGCTGGCCTCTGTTTTCTTGTTTTCGATTTTAGATAAATAGGATAATGAAACAATTCCTTTAGCCAATTCACCTTGTGTCATATCTTTCTTCGTCCGCTGCAGTTTGATAAAGGAACCTATATCTATCAATGTGCCCACCCTAACATCAACTTTGATTTCTTTGCTTGGTATATTTATATTATAGCATAGATTCTGATAATTCATATTGGGAAAATTAATAGCAAAATAGGTGATTAACAGTCTAAAATGAGGTGAATTTATTCTCGATTTTCCTCACATAAGAAAATCAGCCCTGATTCGAAGGGTTTTCCTCGAAACGAGCTGATTTCCAAATATATGACTATTGACGCAGGAGAATTGTTCATTCGTAATGGAAGCCCACTTTAGGGTAGGACCTCTGTATGACTGTTTTCCATTTAGTGGAAAACATGCACAGTCGGCTCTTCCTCTCCTGCCTCGCGGTATATGAGGCTTTCCATCTTGGTACTCGACTCCACTTTGATTTCCAGGTCGTAATAATCTGGGAACATGTCCTGTACCAACCCGTAAACATACTGGCTGAAGCCGATCACTTCCGCCTTGCCATAGAAATCAAGGGGTATCTCGATGGTAAGCTTTTGCAACTCTTCATTTATATAGAATCCTTCTCCAATGACACCGACATAGTTCGGAAAGAACTCTGCTATTTCATTTCCGAAACTTGTCACCAGTTCCTGATCCTCATAATACTTATCTGACCCTTCATCTGACGGGAAAAGAATATATTCTTCATTTACATCCTGCCAGTTGCCGATGGAACTGCTGTCTCCCGCTACATTGGTGGTTGCTACGAAATTTCCGGGCACCGGGGAACTCTGTTCTTCTTCCCGGTAGATCGCGAACATCACTGGGACATTTTCCAACCCTTCTATCTCTCTTACACGCTCCAGTACTTCCTGGGCTATCTCGTCTGCCTTTTCCATCATTTCCTCTTCAGAAATGTCCTCGTAATAGGAGGGACCGCCAATCTCCTCCTGAAAACGGTAGACGGATTTCATGGCTAGACCGATGGAAATACCTTCCAGACTGACTGTATTATCCTCCCCTTGCACAAGGAAGTTCTGTTCCAGGATATGGGAGAGATAGCGGGGGTTTTCCCGATGTATCTCTTCACCTGCCCCTTCTTCCACTTGAGGGTTCAATGCATCAATCCACTCCAATACCATGGATTCGGTAATATACTGGCCTTCTTGGAAAAAGTATCGGTCAGGGTCATAGACCTCCTTGGAGTGCCTTCTTAACCCTTGCTCAAATTCGTCGATGTCCACACGATTTGCAACCTGATTATTGATGACTCCCCTGGCTGCACTGGTTTTATAAGGGAGGATCATGCGATAATTCTCATCCTCCAGCTGGGCACTGGGTACGATGGATGTCTCCTCTCCGGAATCCTCTTCCTGGACGACTTCCTCCTCATTGTTATTCGGTGCACAGGCGGCAAGGAATAGCAGGATGATCATCAGCCAGGCGTTATATCTCTTCATATGCCAGATGCCCTCCTCACGCTTCCAACGCTTCTTTTAACTGCTCTTCGTTCCAAATCGTCACACCCAATTCACTAGCTTTATCATATTTGGAACCGGCATCTTCACCAGCAATCAGAAGATCGGTCTTTTTGCTGACACTGCCGGTGACAGATCCTCCCAATGCCTCGATTGCCTGCTTCGCTTCCTTCCGGCTGAAGGTCTCCATCTTACCTGTAAGTACCACGGTCTTGCCGGAAAAGAAACTGTCTTCAGCCACTTCTTCTCTTCGTGGTCCTTTATATTCCATATTGACACCGAGTTCGCGAAGTTCATCCAGAAGGGAGGTTACTTTCTCTTCAGAAAAGTATTGGACAATCGAGTCGGCCATTTTATCACCGATTTCGTTAACAGCTACCAGTTCCTCATAGGAAGCTTGCTGCAATTTCTCCATGGTCTCGAATTCGGCAGCGATCGTTTTCGCGGCTTTGGAACCGATGAACCGGATGCCAAGGCCGAAGAGAAGCTTTTCCAGGGAGTTGTCTTTGGAAACGTTGATCGCCTTTAACAGGTTATCCGCTGACTTTTCTCCCATTCGTTCGAGATTCAGCAGCTGCTCTTTTTCCAAACGGTAGAGATCGGCAATAGTATGGACAAGGTTTTCACGGAACAATTGGATGATCACTTTTTCTCCCAATCCGTCAATATTCATCGCATTACGAGAAACAAAATGGATCAGCCCTTCTTTCAGCTGGGCCGGACAGTTGGGATTGATACACCTGAGCGCCACTTCTTCCTCCAGACGTACGAGCTCACTGCCACAGTCAGGACAAGTATCCGGCATATGGTATTCTTCTTCATCACCGTTTCGTTTGTCTTCCAATACACGAACCACTTCCGGAATGATGTCTCCGGCTTTTTTGACGACTACTGTATCACCGATCCGGATGTCTTTCTCCCGGATCAGATCCTCATTATGAAGGGACGCACGCTGAACGGTCGTTCCGGCGACCTTTACCGGATTCAGTATGGCTGTCGGGGTGATGACGCCTGTCCGCCCCACACTCAGTTCGATATCTGTCAGTTCGGTGACAACTTCCTCCGCCGGGAATTTATAGGCAATGGCCCAGCGTGGGCTTTTCGCCGTATAGCCAAGCTCCTCTTGCTGGTCCAAATTATCCACCTTGATGACAATCCCATCGATCTCATAGTTGAGGTTCGGACGTTCATTGGTCCAGTATTCGACGTACTCCATAACCTCTTCCATGGTATCGCATCGCTTCCACTCCGGGTTCGTCTTGAATCCAAGCTTCTCCAGTTTTTTCAGACGCTCGCTATGGGAGTTGATTTCACTGTTCTCCCACTCTCCTACACCATAGAGGAAAATATCCAGATTACGTCTAGCTGCTATCTTGGGATCCAGCTGTCTCAAAGATCCAGCTGCAGCATTCCTCGGATTGGCAAAGGGCTCTTCCCCGCGCTCTTCCCTCGCCTGATTCAGGGAAAGGAAGGATTTATGCGGCATAAACGCTTCTCCGCGGACCTCCAGCTTTTCTGTTTCCTTGATCGTCAACGGCATGCTGCGAATTGTTCGGAGATTACTGGTAATATCTTCGCCTGTCGTTCCATCACCACGTGTCGCCCCGCGGACAAATCTTCCGTTTTCGTAGGTGAGGGACACGGCAAGCCCGTCAATCTTCAACTCGCAGACGAAGGAAACCGGTTCATCTGTGCCCTCTGTCGCCCTTCTTGCAAAGTCCCGCAAATCCTGTTCATTGAACGCATTGCCAAGACTCAACATCGGGTTGTCATGTTGCACTTTCTCAAACGCATCGAGCGGCTCTCCGCCGACTCTCTGGGTCGGTGAGTCCGAAGTAATCAGCTCCGGGAATTCGCCTTCCAGCTTCAGCAGCTCCTGCATTTTCTGATCATACTCTGCATCCGGTACGCTCGGTTTATCGAGAACATAGTACTCATAGCCATATTGGTTCAGCAGTTCTCTTAAAGCATTGATTTGTTCTTGTGCCTGCTCGCGCTCCACAGCCAAGCACCTCCTGTTCTACTCTTTCGTGATCGGGGCGAATTTGGCAAGTACACGTTTGACACCGACAGGCGCTGGGAAGGCGATATCCAATTCCATCGCTTCTCCTTCTCCCTGTACTTTCACCACGGTGCCGGTTCCCCATTTTTTATGGCTGGCTTTATCGCCTGGTGCCCATGTTTGGCTTTCAGCCCCAGTCGTCTTCTGGATTTTTTCAGCTTTACGCTTAGCCGGTGCCGGCCAGTCTTTTTTCGGCTTGGCCATGCCGCCGAACATCTGCTGTTTCGCTTGTTCCATTCCATCCACCAGCTCATCCGGAATTTCATTGATAAAGCGGCTGACAGGATTCATATTGGTGCGCCCGTATAGGGTGCGCATTTTTGCATGGGTAAGGTAGAGCTCCTGTTCCGCCCGGGTAATGCCTACATAGGCGAGACGGCGCTCTTCCTGCATTTCTTCTTCATCGAACATGGATCTGCTGTGCGGGAAGACATTTTCTTCCAATCCGATCAGGAAGACGACCGGGAATTCGAGTCCCTTGGCCGCATGTAGAGTCATCAAGGTGATTTTCGGCTCCTGATCCTCTTCCTCTTCATCCATATTATCGATGTCGGCAACAAGGGCAAGATCGGTCAAGAAGGCAATCAATGTCTTATCTTCCGCCGTTTCCTCGAAATCCTTCGTTACCGTCATGAACTCTTCCAAGTTCTCGAGACGGCTCTGTGCTTCAATCGTCCGCTCGCTCTTCAGCATTTCTACATACCCTGTCCGTTCAAGCACTGCTTCCACCATATCGGTTGCAGTCAGGAATTCCTGCTGCTTGCTCAGTGTGTCAATCAGATTGCCGAAGCCTGCCAGTGCATTGGCCGCTTTTTTGGATACTCCCGTAAAATCGACCTCTTTCACGGCCTGATTGAAGGAGATATCATGCTCCGCCGCATAGGCCCGCAGCCGGTCGATGGATGTCTTACCGATTCCGCGTTTCGGCACATTGACGACACGCTCGAAACTCAGGTCATCATCCGGATTAGTGATCAGACGAAGATAGGCGATCATATCCTTGATCTCTTTCCTGTCGTAGAATTTCGTGCCCCCGACCATCTGATAGGAGATATTGGATTTCATCAACGTATCCTCCATCGCACGGGACTGGGCGTTCGTCCGGTAGAGAATCGCGATATCATTGGCGGAATGGCCTTCCTTTCTTGTGAGCTCCTGGATCTTATCGGTAACGAACAGTGCTTCCTCCTGCTCGGTTGCCCCTTGATAATAATGGATATTCTTACCAGCTGGATTTTCCGTCCACAGGTTTTTAGGCTTCCTTCCTGGGTTATTCGCAATCACCTGATTCGCTGCCTGCAAAATAGATTTGGTCGATCGGTAGTTCTGTTCCAGGAAAACCGTGCGTGCTGTCGGATAATCATTTTCAAAGGAAAGGATATTGGTGATATCTGCTCCGCGCCAGCGATAGATCGACTGATCGGAATCTCCGACAACACAAAGGTTTTGATAACGTCTTGCCAGCTGCTTCACAAGGGAATACTGGGCATGGTTCGTATCCTGGTACTCGTCCACATGGATGTACTGGAAGCGCCGCTGGTAATATTCCAGCACTTCTGGCACCCGTTGGAACAGGTGGATGGTCTGCATGATCAAATCGTCGAAATCAAGCGACTGATTCTTCTGCAGGCGTTTTTGGTAGGATTCATACACCTGGGCAACCTGCCTGTCATAGAAGTTGCCGGCATTCTTGCTGAACTCTTCCGGCGTGACCAATTCGTTCTTCGCAGAACTGATCTGACCTAGCATCGAGCGTGGGTCGAATTTCTTCGGATCGATGTTCAAGTCCTTAAGAATCTGCTTGATGACGGACAACTGATCCCCACTGTCCAGTATGCTGAAATTACTGCTGTACCCGATCCGGTCGATATCCCTTCTCAAAATCCGGACACACATGGAGTGGAACGTAGAAACCCACATCTTCATGCTTTCTGGGCCGACCAGCCTGCGCACACGTTCCTTCATTTCACGGGCAGCTTTATTCGTGAACGTGATGGCCAGTATATTGTGGGCTGCCACATCTTTTTCAGCAAGCAGATACGCAATCCGGTGGGTCAGCACCCGTGTCTTTCCACTCCCCGCACCTGCCATGATCAAAAGCGGCCCTTCCGTATGTTTTACCGCTTCCTGTTGTTCCTTATTCAAACTGTTTACTAAGTCACCCATCGTTTGACTCATTTTCACACCGCCTTGTATTACTCATCTTTTATCGCACGCACTGTTTTCAGCGCCTTCTTGATATCCTCATAAATGACATTGCCGACAATGACGGCATCTGCATGCTGCTTCATTTCCACTGCTTGTTCACTGCTTTCGATGCCCCCGCCGTAGAACAGCTTGGTCTCCTTCAGCTGGCTCTTCACTTTTTCTACCAATGCCGGGTCACCATATGTACCACTATATTCCATATAGAAAATCGGCAAGTGGAACACCTTTTCTGCCATATAGGCATAGGCGATAACATCCCTGTCATCTGGCAAATAACTGTTCGTATGTGTAAATGCCTTGGCATCTTCATTCAAAATACAGTACCCTTCAAAGAAAATCTCACTATATTCCATCATATCGATATACTGTTTGATCGCCTGATGCTGCACATCCATCATCCATTTTTTGTCCTTGGAATTCAGCACCATCGGTATCAAATAATGATCAAATCCCGGAGAGAGTGCCTCCATTTCCGAGACTTCCAGGACCACCGGCACCACATGCTTGCGCCTGATCCTCGACAACAGATCCAGCACTCCGTCCAATGTGACATTATCCGTTCCTCCAACAATAACTGCATCCGTTCCCGACTCACAGACCATATCCAGATGCTCATCAGATATCTCTTTTGCCGGGTCAAGTTTGAATATATGTTTCCATTCATCCATTGTAGTATACAACTTTGCAATCCTCCATCATCATATTCGATTAGTTTATTATACCAAAAAACATGTTGGGAATTTAGGGATATGGGTGGGATTTTTGAAGAGGATGATCGTAGAGGTTTGTGACGCTGATATGCTGTCTCTCCTGCCGATACCCCGCACATGCTGCCGATATAATCGCTCTCCTGGCGATATCCTGCGCCTACTGCCGATATAACCACTCTCCCGCCGATAGCCGGCGCGTACTGCCGATATGATTGCTCTCCTGCCGATATCCGGGGCCTACTGCCGATATGATCGCTCTCCCGCCGATACCCGGCACCTACTGCCGATATAATCGCTCTCCTGGCGATCCCCCGCACATGCTGCCGATATAATCGCTCTCCTGGCGATATCCTGCGCCTACTGCCGATATAACCACTCTCCCGCCGATAGCCGGCGCGTACTGCCGATATGATTGCTCTCCTGCCGATATCCGGGGCCTACTGCCGATATAATCGCTCTCCCGCCGATAGCCGGCACCTACTGCCGATATAATCGCTCTCCCGCCGATAGCCGGCGCCTACTGCCGATATGATTGCTCTCCTGCCGATATCCGGGGCCTACTGCCGATATGATCGCTCTCCCGCCGATATCCGGCGCCTACTGCGGATATAATAGTCAAGTCCTCATTGTTGTGTAAATTCTAGTTACAATTTTTCAACCACTTATTGATTATATGGAA
>NZ_JBHRSA010000023.1:0-9103 GCF_042643145.1 Virgibacillus xinjiangensis | reverse complement strand
TGTAACCAAGAATTGATGTGATCCATTCTTTTTTTTACACTTTTACACAATTATACGGACTTAATCGTATACCGGCGCCCGACTGGCGCAGCTCACGGCCCAAGTGCGGTATACCGGGGCCCGACTAGCTCAACTCACGGCCCGAGTGCAGCGGGGCTTCCAAAGGTTTTTATTTAATGTTTCCATTAAAAAAAGTGATCCCTAAAAAGAAATCACTTCTCTATAGCCAGAAGTCCCACTCCTTACTCCACCAAGTCATGCTTGAATGCATAGATGACGGCTTGGGTGCGGTCTTGGACTTCCAGTTTCCCTAATATATTGCTGACGTGGACTTTGACTGTTTTTAACGCAATGTATAATTCATCAGCGATTTCCTGATTGGTTTTTCCTTGGGCGACGTGCTTGAGTATTTCCATTTCCCGGTCGGTCAGTTGGTCATGCAGGTCGTCGGATGGTTTTTCCCGCATTCGGTTCATGATCTTGCCGGTGACTTCCGGCTCGAGGATGGACTGGCCTTGATGGGTGGCGCGGATAGCTTCGGCGATCTCGCTGGCTTTGGAGGTTTTCAGCATGTAGCTGGTTGCTCCTGCCTCGAGGGCCGGGTAGACTTTTTCATCGTCGAGGAAGCTGGTGACGATGATGATTTTTGCCTCGGGCCACTGTGCCATGATCTGCCTGGTCGCCTCGATGCCGTCCATTTCCTTCATGACCAGGTCCATGAGGATGACATCCGGCTTCAATTCGAGTGCTTTTTCGACCGCATCTCCTCCATCATCTGCTTCTGCGACTACCTCTATGTCCGGCTGTGCGGACAAATAGGCGGAGACGCCGATCCGCACCATTTCGTGGTCATCGGCAAACAGGACATCAATCATTGGTTTCTCCCTCCTTCGCTACGACTGGAACTTTGACTTCCAGCCTTGTTCCTTCGTTCGGCAGGCTGATCACCTTGAAGGTGCCGCCGATTTCATAGGCACGCTCTTTCATGTTCTGCAGGCCGTAGGAACTTGTTTTTATTTTGTTCATATCGAAACCGACACCATTATCGACCGCTCGCAGGATGATCATGTCATCCCGCTCGATCAGCATGATGTGGAAGGTGCTTGCCTTGGCATGCCGCAGTGTATTCGATACGGCCTCCTGGAGGATGCGGAAGAGCTGGTCCTCCACCCCTTTATCGACCGGGAACTCTTCCACCTTCCAGTCAATCTCGATCGGTATTTTCTGCGTCAGCTCTAGCAACAGCTCACGGATTCCTTCCTGCAGGGACTTGCCTTTCAGCGCGACCGGCCGCAAATGAAGAAGCAGTGCACGCATCTCCAATTGTGATTGATGGATCATTTTCTCCACCATCTGCAGCTGCTTCTGAATGTCTGTGTCCTCTGGCGGATTGGAATCATTGATGGCTGACATCATCATGGATGCAGCGAACAACTGTTGGCTGACGGAGTCATGCAGTTCCCTGGCCAGGCGGTTCCGCTCCTGGACGACGATTTCCTGGAGGCTCTTTTCCCGCTCGGTTGCCCGTTCGGTGGCGAGCCGTTGGGAATGTTCTGCCTGCTGCCGGATTTTTTCCTGTAGTTCTTCCATATGCTTCTGGATGCTGTCGAGTTCTTTATAAGCGTCTTCCTCATCGACCTTCTGCCCTTTGACCATCTGGATCAGTTTGCGGTCGATCTGATGGAGACGTACCTTCCAATACCAGCCGGTGGAAATGCCAACGATGACACCGACGGTCACCGCAATACCGGCAACGGATGCAAGGAAGGACACATCATAAATCGTCTGTTCCCAGATCATGGACCAGTCCGTGATGGAAAATGCAGTCAGCGTTACGCCGACCAGGATGAGGCTCAGCAGCAGGCTGCAGATGACGGCAGTTACAACATGTCGGATGATGATCTTCATATGCGTCTCACCTCGATATCTCCCGAGAAGATGGAGGTGATGATTTTCACGCGGGGGCCTGCCTTGTCATAGTTTTCCGTTTGATAGAACAGGGACCGGTTCATCAGTTTTTCATGATTGTTCCCCAAAATATGCGCACGGCCGAAGACGGAACTGTGATGGACACTCACTTCCACCTCATACGGCACGTAAATCTCGATATTTCCCATGATATGGCGGATGGAAATGATCGCCGTATCATTCGGCAACACCGTGTTGCTGAGGTCGATCATCCGGTTGCCGAATGCGCCGTGGATGTTGACGTCCCGCCATTGGTAGGCGGCATCCTCTGTCCGCTGCTCCTCGAATATTCTATGGTCGAATAATGGTTCTACCTTCTCAACCGGCTCGGCATACAACTCGTCCGTGCCTGGGAGGATCGGCTCGATCTGCTGTTTTTCCTTGCTGGCTTTCCGGTAGTTGATGACAAACAGGACGATTGCAGCGACAATCAGAAAGCGCACCGCCAGCAGATTCAATATGGCAAACACCACACTGATCAGGAAGACCCAGAAGACGATTTTCCCCCACAGCCGCTGAAAGTTTTTCCAGCCGATATACATGAAGATGGCAGAGAATATCGCCGGGATCAGCGTGCCCCCGAAGGAAAAGATGATTTCAAAAATAAAGAGGGCGACCCCGATGATCAGAATCCAGTTGAGTGTATCGGTATGAAAATGTTTGAACATCGGGCAGCCCTCCTTTCGTTTCTATGTAATAAAGACGCAGTTGCTGCGCCTTTATCAGTATATCATTAGTTGGCTTTTTCGTTCAGTTCTTTCTCCAGTTTGGCGATTTTGCTGTCGAATGTGCTGCGGTAATGGGCACTATTCACTTTATGCTCCAGCCCTTCGATATACCGCTCCATTTCCTCGAATTTGGAAAAAGAATGGTCGGACGCGTCATCGACGACTTTATTGATCTGATGGTTGGCATGAGCAACATTCTCACGGCCCATCAATTCCATCCGGCGCAGGTGCATATCTTTCAGCCGGTGCTTCATGTACTCGTACTTCTGTTCCAGTGTCTCCAACTCACTGATCGCCTCGTCCCGGCTCGCCTTCATCCGGTCAGCGCGCGCCTGGTATTCCTCCTGTTCCTTCCAGGCGAACTCCTGCATATCCGTCTCCCCGGCTTTTTCGGCAATGTCTGCCTGTCTTGCCCGCTTATCGGCTAGATCCTGTGCCTTCAAATACTCTCTAGTGAACTCTTCTTTCAGCTTATGCTGGCGGCCGATCAGCCGGCGCACCTTCTCCGTCTCCTGCTCACTCTGGCGCAGGTATTGGTTCAACGCCGCAATCGGATTCTTCTGTTCCTTCCGATCCATCATATCGTGCAGATCCGCTGAAAGGGAATCCTTGATCCGTGTGAAAATGTTTGTATTTGCCATTCGCAATCTCTCCTTTAGTTGTGATTAATTATTGATTTCGGCCCACTGGCGCTCGAAATTGGTAAACGGGTCATCACTGTCCATAACATCGACCACCGGGTCACTGTCATCCTTGTTCCAGTTCTGGTAGATCCAGTACAGCGCATAAGCCGCTGCCACACCAATCACCGCGTAAATATTGGAAAATACGATACTCAGAACGATCAAGCCGATGATCACCCAACCGACCTTCGCCGCCGTCGAATCACTCTTCACAAACTTCTTGAACACCACATACAGCAGCCAGCCGCTCACTGCCAGCAATACCATCGGCCCCAGATTGGCCAATAACACGAGCAAAGCGACCAGCCCGCCGACAAACAATACAAATTTCCTCATGCCTTCCGCCTCCTTTCTCTATCTTGATTCCATCTTACCGGGAAAGCGGAGATGCGGTAATGAGCCTAGGTTATATCTTTGAGTAGGTCTGGAGGCTTAGATGGGGATTGGGGGAGGGGATGCGGTGATGGGCGACCGAGTTGAGATGGTCGCGGCCCGGGTGGGCGGTCGATGGTCGACGCCCGAGTGAGATGGCATGGGGCCTGAGTGAAGCTTGCTGGCGCCCGAGTGAGGTGCATGTGGCCTGAGTGGAATATGCTGGCGACCGAGTTAAGAAGACCGCAGCCCGACTACAACCCCCCCCCTTTAACCCATATTTTATACAGACCAATTAAATAAGGGTTTTCTGCATCCGCAGAAAACCCCAATACTATTTCTTATACCAACACCGTTGTTCCTTTCTATATTCCATTCCATACTCCCTCATCAGCTTGGTGGCGATGTTTTTGGAATTCAACTGCAACCAGTGCCGGCAGTGTGCATTCCTCATCCGTTGGCCTATCAGCAGCCTGTAATCTTCCATCGCCTGTACGTGCGCCTGTCGCGATGTATGCTTACATTTTGTGCACGCCCAATTGTTATATATCCGCTTCATTCCCAATTGCCCGCACTCCGGACAGGCTACACCCGGCAAGAGCGCCCGCTCGGTGAGTTGATGTTTTTGCATGATGTCCTGGTCATATTCCCTGCATTCCTTCAGAATCAGGTTGCCGAGTCTGCGATGTTCCTTTAGCTTGGACTGAGCCAGCCGCTTGTCCATCTCCACAATTTTGACTGGAATGCCCGCCGCATGGGTGACTACATGGGAGATTTCCGAGGCCTCCCCTTTCATTTTGATCATCGTGGCAGGGTTGCTAATGGCAATGAAATAATGGATGGGAAGATTGGGGAGTTTCTTGTCGAGGATCCAATTTTGGAGATTCATTTTCTGGATTTCCGCTTGTGTTACCGGGTGTCCGAAAACGGCTTCCGCCTCACCATCATCACGGGTGAACTGATTCAAGGCGGTATCAAAGATGATCGTTCCTTCATAATTTTTCACTTCAATGATGTAGATGCCATTCGGGGTGATCACGAGGTTATCCATCTGGAATGTCTTGCCCCGCAACTGCAAACACACATCCTGCAGAATCGTATAGTCATCCGACACAATTTCCAAATAATAATCGACCTGCCGCTCCCCCTCATATCCCTTTCTGTACTTATGATAATCATATTCTATTTCGTCGAACCTTGGGAAGTTTCGCTGCAGCCTCGGAATCAATGCCTCATGCTTCTTCAACAGCAGGGGTTTAGTCCGTCTTTTAATCAGCATATACCTGCCACCTTTCCATTTTACTTCTATTTTATAGAGAGTTTGATAGAAAGGAAAAAGTGTAAAATAGGCTTTTCAGTCCGTAGAGTAGCTGGATAATTAACTTTTCTCCATAGGGGAAATTTCCAAATGGCACTCATAGGTCTAGTAAAAATAGAAAAGTAGATCCTTGAGAAAAAAGATGAGAATGGACTTAGTCCATCCCCATCTACAGGAAGGTTTATAAAAAGCTTTTGATAAAAATTCTGTTGGAGGAGGAGGGAGTGCAACACTCGGGCCGCGTACCTGCTCGCTCAGGCGACAGCTCCCGCCACTCGGGCCACGTACCCGCTTACTCAGGCGATAGCACCCGCCACTCAGGCCACATACCCGCTCACTCAGGCGTCAGCTCCTGCCACTCGGGCCGCGTACCTGCTCGCTCAGGCGACAGCACCCGCCACTCGGGCCACGTACCCGCTCACTCAGGCGTCAGCAACCTCCACTCGGGCCGCGCCCTGCTCACTCGGGCGACAGCCTCAGCCACATCAACCTACTCCCTCAAAAATCACTCACCAAACTCGACAACCAACACGTCACCAATAATCTTCGGCAGGTCGGTGTTGTCATGGTAGCCAGAGAACTCATCGGCTCCCGGGCCGTATGCGTATACTTGAATATCTACGCCGGTGTGGTTGGTGCTTGTCCAGCCGATATTGGCGCGGTCGCTGACCACTTTGTTGATGGCAGTGGCTGCGTCATCCGCTTCTTGGATGAACTGGATTTCCTCATCAGTCAGGTCGAATCCGGTATGCTCGTTCAGCACGTCGGCGACATTGCTGCGTTCCTCATTCAGCTGGGAAGCCATGGACTCGCCAGTTGCTGTGATGCCGCGCAGGACGTCAGGATCTGCTGTTGCGGATCCGTTGGCACCGACGGTCATGCCGCCTGTTTCATGGTCACCGGCAACGACGACTAGTGTCTCGCCATCTTCTTCTGCGAATTCAACGGCTTCTTCTACTGCTTGTTCAAATGCTTCAACGTCTGTCATTGCCCATCCAGCGTCGTTCGCATGGCCGGCCCAGTCGATCTGGCTGCCTTCCACCATCAGGAAGAATCCGTCCTCATCTTCTTCCAGGGTGCTGATCGCTGTTTCGGTCATTTCTGCCAAGCTTGGCTCTTCTGCCTCATCACGCAGCACTTCTGGGGAAAGGGCGCCGTCAGCAAACAGTCCCAGCAGTTTTTCTCCTTCTTCCACGTCTACATCCGCTTCACTCAATGCTTCAGGAGTTTCCACGAATTGATAGTTTTGCTCTGCTGCTTGTTCCAAGAGATTTGCTTCTGGCTGGTTTCCTCCCTCAGATTCAGGCAGGAAGTTATTTTTTCCGCCGCCTAGCAGGACGTCTACTTCATTTTCCAACAGATCTGCGGCAATTTCTGTTTCATTGTTGCGGTCTATATTATGTGCGGCAAAAGAGGCTGGGGTCGCATGGGTGATGGTTGATGTAGCGACAAGCCCTGCTGATTTATCCTCTTCTTCCTTCAAGTATTCCAGGATGGTCTGAACTTCATTGCCATCCGTGTCCAGTCCGATGGTTCCGTTATTCGTCTTCACGCCGGTTGCCATGGCGGTGCCGGCCGCTGCTGAATCCGTGATATTGGAGTCAGCAGAATATGTAGTGAACATGCCTTTCAGCAGGTCGTCCCAGACCGCTTCCTCTCCTTTATACATACGATAATTGGCTGCATAGTCCGTATTGAATCCATCCGGAATCATGTAGATGACATTTTCCACCTCTTGCTCCGAATTGCCTCTCTCATCATCGCTGTTACCTCTCTCATCGTCCTTTACACTCCAAGGCCCTCCAGGCTGTCCAGCCCACTCGGGTGCGTTTCCTTTTCCATTCCCGTTTCCAGGATGTGCGCCTGCACCTGCAGCCGCTGAAAATAGTAAGCCGGCACTCAGTGCGGCGATCCCTATCTTTTTAATCATGAAATCTCTCCTCTCAAATGTGATACAAACCAAGTATAAAGAAAAGAGATTAATAGAAAGTTAAGCTCATATTAAGATAATTTGAAATTTTTTCCACCTAAATTCCTGATACTTTTTGTCTGTATATCCTGTCGAAACGCAGGAATTATTGCCAATAAATGGCGGAATGGCACCTATTCATACGCGTGTGCACCTTTTGACCCAGGGGAAGATTTATCTGGAATTGCCGCATAAAATTAAGGACTTTTGAACGTCATCCCATTGAATTGATTGTCCATCCAAAGAAATAAGTTGTTTCCGTCATAATCCCTGTCCGATATAAATAGAATAAAGCAACAAGCCATTGAGGGAGGGGTTCAATGACAAAGACGAGGACGATCACCGAGGACATGCTGGCTCGTTTTCATGAGCTGCATCGTCGTCGCAAGGAAATCGATCAAGAAATGAACCAGCTCAAGGAAGATTTTCATGCCTATTTTGATGAGCAGGTTGGAACGAATGTAAAAGGAGAATTGATCGAAGGAAATTTCAAATTACAGCGGCAAGTCCGCCGCTCGGATAGATTTGTGGATGACGCGACCATCTCGCGCCTCGAGGAATTGAATATGGAGGATCTGATTAAAGTGGTTAAGAAGCCGGACGGCGACAAAATCAACGCCGCTGTCGAGCTCGGACTGTTGAACGAGCGGGATCTGGATGGGTGCAAGATATCCAAGTATTCTCCGGCGATTACCGTGAAGGAGGTGTAGGGATATGTGGGATAAGCAGTCGATCTGGACACCGTCGATTGTGGATCAGATGAAGAAGGGCCAGCTACCGCTCCCGGTCCCTATGCTATGCCTGCAATCCCGCTATCACCTGTACCACCCGCCATGAGCACGGCTCTATCGAAATGCAGCACAATCGTATGATGAAACTCCCGGACGGGCAGCGTATGGATGTCCCATTGTCGAAATCGAAAACGACGCTGCCCCTTCGCGAAGCTCTTTCATCCATAGCTGTGGACGTCATTTCTTTACATACTCCCATTTTCTATCGTCTTTCTCTTTTGTAGAATCCAATGTATTCTCCTCACCTGCTTTAGTCGGGCGAAAGCACTCCCGGCTCGGGCCGCGGACCACTGTACTCGGGCCTCTGCTCCTGACTCTCGGGCTTCGCACCTGCTCACTCGGGCGACAGCAACCTTCACTCAGGCCGCGCTACCGCTCACTCGGGCACCAGCAACCTCCACTCAGGCCGCGCTACCGCTCACTCGGGCGGCAGCAACCTCCACTCCTGCCCCCAATCACCATCAACGATAGATAGAATAAACAATGAAACCCGCTATCAATACGAGAACCAATATCCCGGTCCCCTTCCAACCTAAACCGCCTACCAAGTCAGCAAGATTGCTTCCGTGAATACTGCTCGAAGGTTTCTTCAATTCCTGTTGCCGCAACCTTTCTCTTCTTTCTTCCGGAGTCTCTTCATTTTTACCCATGTATTCACCCCTCTCATTCGCTACAACCACCAAATCAGCAACCCCACAATGGCCAGTATTACTGCAAAACCTAATACTGCTTCGATTGCATCATTTTTATTTTTTATTTCTTCCTTTATCCCTTCCTTCACACCTTGCACAATCCCTACGACGATTGCACTTGCTACAAATAGGACCACAATTGCCGCCAGCACTGTTACAGCGCCTACAAGCCAATCCCATATCAAGATAAGCAATATAATTAATAGATAAAATCCTAGTACGCTGAATAAAAGACTTAACACTTCATTTTCTCCCTTTGATTATAATTTGTTGTCATTCATGTTTGCTATGTTCCTCATAATCTGGGGTTGTTACCTTTTTCTATCACTCTCTAAGCATAGCTATTCCATCAGGCTATGCCATGCACCTGTTCACTCGGGCGACAGCAACCGCCACTCGGGCTGCGCTCACGCTCACTCGGGCCTCAGCTCCCGCCACGCGGGCCGCGCAATCGCTCACTCGGGCGACAGCAACCTCCACTCAGGCCGCGCTACCGCTCACTCGGGCGACAGCTCGGTAGTGTCAAGAAGTCTGTGTAATCCACTCTCCCTGATAAGGAAACCAAGTTGGTTTTATATGGAG
>NZ_JBHRSA010000022.1:0-38752 GCF_042643145.1 Virgibacillus xinjiangensis | reverse complement strand
ATAAACATCATCTTAAATAAAACCAGGGGATCCAACGATGGACGACCATTATCTTCTGAATAGAGAGACGCACTTTTTCCGGTATAAAGGAGAAATCTATGTATTGATCAATCTTGCGAAGCAAGTGGTCTTCAGGGACAAGTTCTTCAATGGTTACCATTTCCAGTTCATTTTGTCGATCTTTCATGGATTGAAACAAGTTCATCACCGCCTTTAGGAATTCTATCTTAAGAATAACATGTGAAGAAAATGAATTTTAGAAAAATGGACAAAAAAATAAGGCTGTCGAGAACTTTCTCGACAGCCTGGGAAGCATCCAACATGCTTCCTTTAGTACTTTCTATTTGATTTTCTTTAGCATTTGGCGTAAAGGACTCGTATATTTCCAGGATCTGCTGTTTAAGATTTGTTGATATTTTTCTTTATATTGCTCAGCTCTCGAAACTGCTTCAGACTTCTCTTCTTGCAGAGCCTGTAATTCTTTTCGAAGCTTTTTATTTTTCTTCTTCCGCTGCACCAATTGTTGATCCAACTCTGTCCTGGCCTTTTCCAACTGATCCACCGTGTCTTGAAGGTCTTTATTGCTCTGCTCTAATTCTTCTTCGCGCTCTTTCAACTTTCTATTGATGCTTTTTTCTTTTTTGAGAGAAGATGACAACCAGTTGCTTGCTGATTCTCGACGGATTTCAAAACCGATTTTGACCGGCTTCCTCCACACTGTCTCCTCAACATTTTCGACCGTTGCCTGATCTGGCCCCTGTAAACAGACAGCCTTGAAATCATCCACTTTTTCTTTATTGTCTGAAGCCACTACTACCTCTATCTCTCCATCTTCTGTTGTCATTGTAAACCCATGTAATTCTTGCTGAAGGGCTCTTCTTCTGATCCACCCTCCATAGCCGACTCGTGATATCTCTCCTGTAACGGTATACTTCTTGGCATATACTGCATCCAGGGAAGGAGGCGGAAGTAGCTCTAGTTGATTTGTCGTTATATTATTGAGTGGCGCTAATAGACTTTCAAAATCGAAATAGAGGCTTGTTCTATTTCCATTTATTGTCTCTGGAAAATAATAATCCAAGAGGGGAGTCAATACATCCCTTGCCCTTCCTTCTACTGGATATAGATGGAGTCCCAACATTGGCTTTGTATTTATTTCGATGATCGTCCCTTTATTATTCTGAGTATCCACTATCATATCCAATCCACAAACATCCAGTCCTGGTATCGCCTTAGCCGCCCTGCTCGCAGTATCCTTGAGCTCTGGTGTCAAACTGTCCGTGACGTCAATCGGATCCCCGCCTGTAGATATATTGCTTTTATTCCTCAGATAAATTTGCTGACCTTCTGGAAGAATGCTTTCCAACTCATAGCCCGCAATCCCAATCGAATGCATGACCTCATTATCTACCTTTATCGTCTTCTTGGAAATATTGGGATTTGATTTTTTTGACTTGTTCTTCTTAGCAATCAGCGTTTCGATGGTGTTTTCTCCATCCCCTATTATATTAGCGGGGACTCGGTTAATCGCTCCAATTACTTCACCTTGAACAAGAAGTATACGGTACTCAGTACCGGGAATGTATTTCTCAATCATTATGTCCTGATAGCCAAGTTCATACTTGACCCAATAGAGGGCGTCTTCCAATACCTCGATTGATGAGATATTGGGATATACTCCCTTCCCAGCATTTTCACTCGTGGGTTTTAACACAACAGGGTATCCAATTGACTCTGCATACTTGATTATATCATCATCTTTCGATTCACCTGTAAACCTTTTACCTACGGGAATATCTACGCCTGCTTCGGCAAGAAGTTTCTTGGTTTTATCTTTATTTTGACATATAGTATACGCCTCTTCTGAAAGTTTGTCTCCTCGAGACGATTCAAAGTGATACTCCCTTCCAAACCCTTTCAAGGAATAGCGGACCAAAACCTTGTTCTCCGGATTATCGATGGTATAGAAGTTGACAGATACCCCTCTTCTCCATGCTTCCAATGCAATCAGATACATACTCAACCTATTGCCATATCCTTGCTCGGGTACTGCCTCTTCCAAATGTTCCAGCCAAATTTTAGCTTCACTCTCCATTGGATCAACTCCAGTAAATAATCTGTCCATTCTTCCATAGTGGCCGTTTTTGAAAAGAAAAGGACGCGTATGGATACGTGTCCTCTAAACCTGATGGTCTCCCCACTCCATCAGAGCACATCAACGGTTATTTCCCTTTGATGACATCCAATACTTTTCTGACAGGTGATGTAGACTTCCATATAGTACTGTTTTGTATTTGACCATACTTCTTCTGGAAGTAGTCTCTTTCTTTCTCTATTTGTTCTTTTTCCTTTTCCAATTCCCTAACGTCTTCCACTGTAACCTTCTGATTGATATGGAATCCTATTTGTACCGGCAGATCATATTCCTCTACCTCTACATTTTCCACTTTTGCTTTGTTGTTGCCTTCCAGACAGACCTGTTTGAAGTCATCCACTGCTTGTTTATCTGTAGAGGCTATGACGATGGATATTACACCATCATCCAAGTCTTCTGCAAAACCATGCATTCTTCTTTGCATTGCTTGACGCTTTATCCATACTTTATATCCTATCTTCTGCACCTTGCCTGAAACGATATATTTCTTGGAATAAGTGTGCCCATATGGAAGTGGAGCAACATTGACGGTAGTTGCTGTACGGTTTTTCAACGGATCCAACACACTGTTGAAATCAAAATATAGAGCAGATCTTTCATAATCCTTTGTTTCCGGGAAATAATAATCAACAATTTTCTTTGGAAGATCTCTAGGTTTCCCTTGGACAGGGAATAGGTGGCCTCCCAGCCCTGGTCTTGTATTGGCCTCTATGATGACGCCTGAACCATCCTCTTCATTTACAATGATATCCATTCCACTGACAGACAAACCAGGGATGGCTTTCGTTCCCTCTATAGCAATTCTATTCAACTCCGGAGAAATTACATCCGTTAGATCTACCGAATCACCGCCCGTAGATAGGTTGCTTGTGAGTCTAAGCGGAAGTACTTCACCTTCACCAGGCACTGTTTTCATGGTATAGCCATAGGACTTAAGTAGATCTGTGACAGCTTTGTCAACTTTGATCATTCTGCTTTTCAGGTGTGGGTTCCTCTTCCGTTCATTATTTTTATTCCTTATTAATTGCCTTATGGTGTCTTTTCCATTTCCAACTATATTGGCAGGGACACGATTCAATACGCCTACCACTTCGTCTTCTACCACGATAAAGCGATATTCATTACCTGGTACAAATTTCTCTACAATGACATCAGGATAGCCAAGATCCTCTCTGACATGTTCCAAGGCGTCTTTAAAAGCTTCTTCGGTATGGATATTGGAGAAAACCCCTTTTCCTCCATTAGCGTTTATCGGTTTGAGAACTAAGGGGAAGCCCAATGAGAGCGCATAGTCGATAATCTCATCATTTGTAGAGGCCTCAGGAAATCTTTTCCCCTTCGCTACAGGAACACCTGCTTTTTCTAAGTATTCTTTGGTAAGGAACTTGTTGTCACAGATTTCGTAAGCCTCTTCCGTGGTTTTATCTCCTTTCGAAGACTCAAAATGATGCTCTCTCTCGTCAGAACTGAGGGAATACCTTATTTTCAATTTATTTTCGGGGTTATCTATGGTATAGAATTTCAGCTTGAGCCCCCTTCTCCAACCTTCCAATGCAATGGTATACATACTGAGTTTTTTGCCATACCCTGTTGTAGGTACCGCATTTATCAGATGGGGCAGCCAATTCTCTTGATTCTCTTCCATTTTTGTTTCCTCCTAATTGCAATCGGCACTGGTGAACAGACAATTGTTATAGCTTATTACATGTTAATGAATCACATATTAAGATTATCAGATAACACTAGGAAATCAACAATTTTCACTGAGTCCCAATTGTAAAAAAATACGCTATTTTTTTCTCAAAGGTTTGCCCAGTTTGCGGATAAAACTGGTCCATTTCCACATACGGCTATTGCTTACCTTATTTATTTGATGTTCCACCTTTTCCTTATCTTTTATTATGCGTTCATAGGAACGAAGAGTATTCACTATTTTGTTCTCCAGTTCTTGAACTGAAAGAGAGCGTGATCCATCAATCAACTCAAATCCCATTTTAACAGGTTTAGTCCAATCTTCTTCTTCTATCTTGGCTATTAAGGATTTAATGGAACCATGAGAGAATACTTCATAGAATGCATCCACTTCAGCCTTGGAGCTTCCTGCTACCATAATCTCCGTGGTATCTTCCGACTTCTTTTTCATAAAGCCGTGCAGCTCTTTCTCTAACACTTTTTTTTGAAACCAAGGCAAATAAGTCACCGGATCTAAATCTCCTGTAATCTTGTAAACTTTAGCAGCGAGATGACTTGCAGGAGAGTCTGTTACTTTTATCTCGCGCAAGGTACCACTGTCCAGAGAACTTTTGATTGTCTGGAAATCAAAGTATACATTGCTATTGCTGCCAGGCATCTTTTTGGTTTTGGGAAAGTAGTAATCCAACATCATGCCTGGTATATCTTTAGCCTCTCCTTCGATCGGAAACAAATGAGATCCCAGCCCAGGTTTTGCATTCACCTCGAGAACAGCTCCAGCTTTATATTTTTGGCTGACCAATAAATCTACCCCGCCATGCATTAATCCTGGAATAGAACTCACCGCTTTCACAGCCGTATTTTTCTGTTCTGCGGTCAGCATGTCCGTTACATCAATAGGCTCTCCGCCCGTTGAGATATTACTTGTTCTTCTTAAAAAGATTGTTTCCCCTGCTTTTGGTATACTTTCCATTGACAAATTGCTGCTGGATAGTATCCTTTTTACTTTATCATCTATCTTTATCGGTCTATGGCGCAAATGGGGGATATTTTTTCTGTCATCATTTTTTTGATCAATCAACTCTTTAATTGATTTTTCGCCATCACCGATGACATGGGCCGGGACTCTCTTTGTAGCTGCCAATACTTGGCCTGCTAGTACATAAACTCTGACCTCTTCACCTTCTATATGTTCCTCTATCAGTAGCCCACTGCATTCTTTTCTTCGACTCTCATTCAGTGCCTCAGCTAACTCATGTTCATTTCTCAAATGAACAAAGACTCCATTCCCCCCCTTATCGTCTATCGGCTTCAAGACGACAGGAAAACCGACTTTATTGGCGAACTCGATAATCTCTCCCATGGTGGCCTCAATACCAAAGGATTTTCCGGGAGGGACTGGAACGGATGAAGCAGCCAAGTGCTGTTTAGTGAGACCTTTATCATCACAAACAGCAACGGCTTCATCAGTGTTCAAATCTCCTCCCGACCCTTCAAAATGATGTGTTTGCATGCCATCGCTCAAAGAATACCTTATGTCCTTTTTATTACCATTTTTATACGAGTTGAATTTCAGGCTGAGTCCTCTTCTCCAGCCTTCCAATGCAATTGTATACAAACTGATCCTGTTTTGCTGTGCCTCTTTTGGTATAGCATCTTTTAAATGTTTCAGCCATGTGTCCCTGTATTTATCCATTGGATGTCACCCTTCCATTTCCATGGCCTCAATTAAATCAACCTTTTATTTTTTTCACTGCTTTGCGGATCGGTGAAGTGACCTTCCAGCTTTTGCTCTTCTTAAGATTGTGTAGTTCTTTCTCAACCGACTGAAGCCGCTGCATGAGCTCTTGATTCTTATCCTCTTCTTTACGTAAGCTTTCTCTCAATGTCTTTACGTTAGCAGGCTTTTTCTTCACTCGGAAACCTGTCATTACTGGTTTGTCCCAGTTGTTGTTTTTGACTTCCTTCACTCTCATCTTTTTAGGTGTCTTATTCTCTATTAAACGGATGAAATCTTCCATCTTGTCTTCTTTTCCCGCAGCTATAATCTGTACCTTTTTGTTCTTCAGATTCTTTACATAGCCGCTGATCCGACGGTTCGTCGCTTTTTTATATACCCAATTGCGAAAGCCTACTCCCTGTACCTTACCTGAGATCACCAGTTTCTTTATGACCAAGTTCTTGCGAGGGACAGAAGGTACTGTTACTTCCTTAACTACACCGCTCTTCAATACTTCTTCAATTTCTTCATAATCAAAATGCAGTTGACTGGAGGGACTATTAGGGGCAAGCTCAGGAAGGTCTGGAAAATAATAGTCGACAATCGCTTTCGATATGTTGGTTGGGGTGCCTTCAACCGGGAATAAACTGCCGCCGATATTCGGCCTGGAGTTCAATTCCAATACATAGTTGGTTCCCTCCTCATAGTCAATCATTACATCAACACCGCAGACAGAAAGACCTGGCAACGTTTTTACAGCATCCACTGCTACTTTTTTACTTTCTGCTGTAAGACGGTCGGTTACTTCCACAGTATCAGCTCCATTCGATGCAATACTGCTTTTATGCAAATAAACCCTTTTTCCTTCTGATGGTACTGAGTCCAATCTAAGTCCATTATTGCGAAGGTATTCATGAACCTCGTCAGTAATGGAAATCTTTGAGCCTCCTACATGGGGGTTCTTTTTTCTTTCCTTGTTTTTCTTTTCAATCAATTCCTCAATGGAATGAACGCCATCCCCCGTAACATTTGCAGTTATTCTTTTGAAAGCACTGACTACTTGTTCCCCAACAACGAATAGCCTTGTGTCTTCCCCACTGACCTGTTGTTCGACAATAACTTCATCGTCGCCCCTTTTGCCTCGAAGATATTCAAGATGCTCCTTGAAGGTATCCATATTGGTAATATTGGTTTTTACACCGATACCCAGGCTTGCATTAGCAGGTTTAAGGACTATAGGATATTCCAATGTCTTAGCAAATTCTATAATGTCTTCATTGGTATGTTCCTTGCCAAAGCTCCCCCCTCGCGGTGTCGGCACATCATTGCGAATGAGATACTCCTTGGTTGTTTTCTTGCTTCGCGTGATATTCCGTGCTTCTTTAGGGATATGCTCTGCCAAAGATAACTGAAATTTCACTTCTTTTTCATCATCGCTCAGAGCATATCTGATTTTGGCTGTGTCCTTCACAAATTTCGTATAAAACTTAAGCGTTAGCCCTCTTCTCCAACCTTCCAACGCGATTGCATACATGGTGCCATTTGCTCCATAGGCAGTTTTTGGTATTATTGATTTTAATTCATCCAACAATTTCGCTTCATCTCTTACCATGTCAGTCACCTGTCCCTTTTCCCCGAAGGTTTTTGATTATCTTCCTCATATTTCACGTTTACTCTTTAGAAACTTTCCAATACGTCTGATTGGTTCTGTGCTCTTCCATACTCGGCTATTGACCATTTTTAAGTACTTCTTTTGTAGAACAGCTCTTTCATTTTTCGCCTTGGCTGCTTCTCCCTGTATACGGTGAAGCTCAGCAATCAATTTGTCTTTGGATCTTAATGACTGTGTCCCTAACTTGATAGAGGAATTATAAACTTCCTCTTGAATACAGTCCCCTTCCAATGATTCTTTTAACAGTTCATCATACCGCAGCAACTCTTCCTGGTTAAAACCGGCGATTACGGCTTCAAGTGTTTCTCCTTCTAGTTGCAGTGAGCCAAATAGACTCATCCCCTCTGCTTGTTTGAGCATCCATTGCTGATAAGCGTAATCTTCTTGTTTCCCTCTGATCACATATTTCTTTGTATACAGAGGGCCAGGCGTTATAGATATAACTTCCGTCACTTCGGCTGTTTTATTTGATAGAGGGAATAGTGCCTCTTCCAAAC
This sequence comes from Virgibacillus xinjiangensis, assembly GCF_042643145.1. Taxonomy (NCBI): domain Bacteria; kingdom Bacillati; phylum Bacillota; class Bacilli; order Caryophanales; family Bacillaceae; genus Virgibacillus; species Virgibacillus xinjiangensis. Next base: position 31,016 of record NZ_JBHRSA010000022.1, on the reverse strand, counting down.
TGAAGTAAATATCCGGTTTCTTATGGCTTAAAGCACTGGTCTCCGGAAAATAATAATCAATGATTGCAGAGGGAATATCTCTCGCTTTTCCAGATATGGGGTATAGTATGCCGCCAATTTGAGCCGTAGGGTTGAGTTCTAATACAATTGCCGATTCACTTGGCTCTTTACTTGGATGGATAATCAGGTCCACCCCCCCGTGCTTCAACCCTTCTATAGCATCTAGTGCTTTCACAGCTTCGTTTTTAGCTTCCTCAGATAAAATCTCCAGCACATCTACAGGGTCACCGCCCAGTGACACATTGCTCTTTTCACTTAAAAACACCTTCCTGCCTGCTGAAGGAATACTATCCAAGGATAATCCATCTCTCTCAATAAATACTTCCACCTCATAACCAGATACGATAGGGCAGCTGATAAGTCGGGGGTTCTTAGCCCTCTCCTGATTTTTTTCCTCTATTAGCTCCCTGATCGTACTTTTGCCATCTCCAGTTACATTGGGAGGAATTCGGTGGATAGCTCCTACTACCTTATCATCCACAACATACAGCCTGTATTCCTCTCCGGGTATATATTGCTCCACAATGATATCTTTAAAATTCAATTCCTGTCGGACATAAATCAATGCATCAGTCAATTCTTCATCGTTCTGTATGTTAGTGACGATTCCACGTCCAAAACTGCCATCCGTGGGTTTGACCACTAATGGATAACCGGCTGTCTGTCCGTATTCTCGTATTTCCTCATCCGATTTGTCACTTTCAAACCTTCTCCCTTGGGGGACCGATACACCCGCTTTACTGAGAATTCGTTTTGTATCCTCTTTATCTTTTCCAACTTGTACTGCTTCATTTGTAACTTTGTCTCCTCGGGTTCTGAAGAAATAATGCGTTTTTGTCTGTGACGACAGAGAGAACAGCTGTCCAGGTCTGTCTACAAACCATGTTTCCATTTCCCCGAATTTTTCCGAGCCCTTTACATGCCATCTTAGAGTAAGACCTCTTCTCCAGCCTTCCAGCGCCACGGCGTAGGAATCCAGCAGGTTTCCATGTATATGGGAAACAATATCAGGCGCTAGATGTGATAGCCATCCCTCACTTTTATGTTCCACTTGAATTCCCCCTAGAACTCTTCTATATACTGTAGTTACGAAGATGCTCGAAACGGGAAATCGCATCCTTTTACGATTTCCCGTTCTTCCTTTTCATTAACCTTTATCTTTCGCTCTCCATGTATCCCAAAAATCATCCCATTGGACTCCATCAAGCAAATCACTCATCAGCCGGGCATCTGCTTCGAGGAACATGTCACCAAGCCAGCGGTCTGTCTCTTGATCAAATTCATCATAGTTGCCCGGTTTAGGGGTGAATTCTCCGAAGATCAGGCCATCTTCTGATCGAAGAAAATCGATACGCATGAACGGAGCAGGGATATTTCCACTGATGGAGGCGGCCAATTCAACTTCTTCTTTGGTCACGCCCTTGCCCAGGTAAGGATTCTCCTCATATTTCCCGGTATGCACCCTCTTGCCATCCGAGGTCCACCAGCAGTATTTGCGCTCTGGATACCTGGTAATTTCTAAAATAAGGCCGACTTTTCCGTAGAAACAATAAAACTTCACGTCGCTTGCCGGCTTTTTCTCTTTTTTATTCTCTACTATCAATTCTTCCATATACCACTGATCCTGCTCGACCCAGCCGGAGTCCATGTCTTTTTTCATATTTTGTTGAAGGGCTTGCCAGCTGTCGAGTTTCACTGATCGCTTGATATCTATTATATCATCATGGCTGTATATAAGGTATACACCGCGTGAACCGGCACCGTGTTCGGGTTTTATAACAATACCTTCCTGTTGCGGCAATTCCTTTAACGTATAGCTGTGCTCGGAAGACCATGGCACCCTGACACCTAAGCCTTTCATGAACGTGAAGGCTGTCTGCTTATGATCCAGCAGCTGTTCAGGCATGGTGCCTGCCAGTTGCTGTTTTCGCATACGCATGTTGAGACTGCCCCTGTAAGAGGATGCAGACGTAAGCTCGATCGGGTTGTCTGTCAGTCCTTGTCGGACAAGGAATTCTGGGATATCCTCCAACTTGAACCCTTCCAATGCTCGTTCATAGACAAGCTTCTTATATTCCTCTTTCTCATTCATGAACGTTCTTGCTGCATAGCGAAACGCCATATTGTAGTTTGTCTCATGCTGATGCTTTTGTTGCACCATTTGTTCTATATATCCGAGCAGATTCCCTTCCTGTTTCTGCTCTTTTACCTTACGGAGCATGTCGCTGCTGTTCAGTCTCCTGTCATCAAGCATGGTGTCTGCCAGCCGATCCTTTGCAGCATAGACTTCCTCTTTCAGGCGGTCGATTTCCTCCTGCTGTCTATAAAGCTTTTGAAAGAGTTCTTTTTTCTTCTTCCCTTTCAAACGCCAGAAGAGTGACTGGAATTTGCGGATAGGTGCTGTTACTTTCCATGCATTGCTGTTCTTCACTTTTTTCATTTCTTTTTTATTTTGCAGGATTGCCCGTTCCTTGTCAGCAATCTCCGCTTCTGTCTTCATCAGTTCCTTGATCAGTTCCTGTTTCTCCTGGGAGCGGGGAGGCTGGGAGACATCTTCTTGTGGCCGTCCTTGTTCGTTATCTGCCAATTCCCTCAACTCCCCTCGATTGTTTTTACCAACCAGTGTTCCAAAAAGGCAGGATAACTGCTCATACCATCTTTCGCCTTCCATGGGTCGCTTGCCAGTTTAATATATTTCAATTCCCTGTATTCCCCTGTAGTCAGGATGCTTTTCATTTTTTCATCTACCGGATGCCACCTAGCTTGCTTATCGGCAAACGTCTGCAGGTTCCTGGAGCACCGGCGGAGTGAATATCGCAGATCCCTATCTTCCGGCAACTCATCCATGATGACCCGCACCATGCGAGGACGAATTTCCGGCATGGAGACCTGTTTTTCCTCTAGCACTTTTGGATGCCGGATCAAAAGCAGCTCACAACTGATATGTTCGTTATGTTTGGCCAAATGAACGGATCCTTCCTTCAGCTTCTCTTGAAGGGCCGGATTCATTTCTCTTGGCAATCGAAAATCATAGATATCCTTCTGCAGAAGACCTGTAGTTAACCCCTGCTCATGATTAACGTGGATGTTTTCCAGGATTTCCTGGAGCTTGTCCGCCGACAGACGAAAATCGGAAACAATCACCACATCGAAATGGCGGTTGCTGGGTTCCCGATTGGTTTGACCTATTCCCCGCTCCTTTGGCAAAAAAGAGATGAACGACGGATTCACCCCCGTCTCTGCTGCTTTTCCCATCAGATTCTCCGCTTCCTCTTGGTAACCCAGGACACGGAGGCAGTCTGCTTTCAGCATAGCAGCTTGGTGGAGGAATAACTGATCTTCCATGCCCTGTATGGCTGCCGGCAGGTATTCCAGTGCCTGTCTGGCTCCTGTTTCTGTTTTCTTTCCTGCAAACCAACGGCACAGTTCCCATGCCGCTCCCCGCTTCAGCCGCTCCTCTTCCGCCTCTTCCACCAAACGTTTTAAATCGGCAATCACTCTTTCCGTGAATCCCAGCTGGTAGAGGTGGTAGCGATAAGCTGCGAGGTCATCTGCAATTTTCTCATCCGTTAAAGAATATCGTGAATCAGCGACAGCATTTCTGCCAGTTTTGCGTTTCAGCCACTTTACGAACGGGCTCTTCTTCGCTGTTGCCAGCTGCCATTTCACTTCCCACAGCCGCTGTTCGCTGGCGGCATGTTCCTGTTCTTTCTTGCTTAGTTCTCTGTTCCATGTTTCTAAGTTGTCATACATCTGCGTGCATTTTTTATCCATTCGACTGTCGCCTTTTTCCTGGGAATTCATTGGTCAACAGGACATCTCCGAGCAGCTCCCGCTCTTCCTCTGTCAATTTTTCAAGCAGTTTGCCGTCCATATACCAGCTCCCTGTTCTGCCAAAATACATGGCCATATGGATGAGGGACTGCTTCAGCCGGCTATGCCGGTTGGCCTCTTGGAGATCCGGGGAAATGAGCACATGAATATCACGTGGTTCCACATCTGGAATATACTGCTGTCTTTCTTCCAGTACACTGGAATCCAGGATATAGAACGTATCGGCATTTATTTTCTCGCCATAGACAAGCATCTGTATTTGATCCCCATCCAAAAGGTTGCGGACCTTTTCATCGATCGGTTTCGTAATGCTCAGATCGTATCCATACATTTGGACAAGTCCATTACGGCCACGCTTCGTCCGTTGGCGAACCAAGTTTTGCAGGTTTTGCAGCTGCACATCATCCATCTCACGGAAGTCCCCGGCGATGACTTGTTCGAATTGACGCCTGCCGTCGGGTTTCTCTTCCCGTTCCGGCCACATCGGTTCAGGAACCGGAAAAGGCCTCGCTTCCTGTGGATATTGGTAATAAAGGCTGTCTGCATGCTTATGGTGGTGTTCCAGACTTTCCACATATTCTTTCCGCACCCCTTTGAAAAAGCCGTTATACCCGAATGCCGAACTTCCAGTCAGAGATGTTACAGACTGCCTTGGCAAGGACAATGGCCCTGTATCCAAGTCCACATATTTTTCCTTGCCGAATGTATGGACCAGACGGCGCTTGAATTCTCCATCAGCGGCAAAACGCACGCTGTCCCAGTAGCCGATGCGATGAAGGACGGGATCCCGGCGGAACATGATGGACGACATATTAGGGAAGATATACTTCCCTGGCGTTCCCCGCCGATATAGTTTGAGATCCTCGGTCAGCCGTGCATGGCCGGAAGTATTGGCAATCACTTCCGGGTGTTCCATCAGATGTCTTACCTGCTTCTCCAGCTTCTGTTCATGGGACCAGTCATCCGAATCATTGATCGTGACATACTCTCCCTTTGCTTCTTGAAGCGCAATATTCCGTGCTACATATGGACCGCTGTTTTGTGGGGTGGACAGCAGTTTGACACGAGCGTCCTTTTGGACATATCCCTCCACGACTTCTCTTGTGCCATCCGGACTGCAGTCATCCACGACCAATAATTCAAGATTTTGCCATGTCTGCGATAAAATGGAATCGATCGCCGTCTGGATGCCATCTTCTGCCTTGAATGCCGGCAGAATGACTGATACCAATGGACCGTCTTCTATTTTCTTGCCAGCCGATACGGTACGCAGGTCATCGTAGACAGGGTTTTCTTTTCCACCAAACGAAACAGGCTGCAGCTGATAGGCTTCCATTGCCTTGTTCAACCACTCCAGCCTGTCGTCCACCGTCGCCTGCAGATTGGCCATTGCCAAATAAAGATCTGGATGCTTTTGCTTGGAGAGCACTTTTTGAATGGCCTGTCTGCCTCTCTCCTGCTCTCCCAGAATATCCCGGCACTCCGCTTCCAAAATGGCAATTCTGCGCAGCTGATCTTCACTTTTCTCCTTGCTCGCCGCTGCAGGAAGGTATTCCAATGCTTTGGCAGCACCTTCTTCCGAATATTTGCCAGCATTCCACAGAACCAGTTCCCAAGCTGCCATCCTTTTGATCCCAGGGTCTTCTGCCTGCTGATAAAACTCCTCCAGTTCTTTCAGCGCTCTTTCCGTAAACCCGAGATTATAGAGATGGTGCTTCAGCTGCCGCAGTTTTTTCCGCTGGACTGCTTTCTTCCCATGCAGGGTCTCCTTCAGCCTGTCCTTCTGCTCCCTGGAGAGGAGATCCCCCAGCTTTTTTCGCTGTTTCTCATTCATCAACGTATAGAGTACCCAGTCCATCATACCTGCTATCGTTTTCTTCACGGAGCGTAACATGTAGGGTCACCACCAGTAAGTCGTTATGATTTATTTTCTGCCGCTTTGTTTTTGGCTGTACCGGCTGCCTTCTTGTTTCCGGCGGCTTTTTGATTGCGGTTGTTCTTCAATTGCTTATTTTTGCTCGTTGCATTGTTTTTTACCTTGGTATTCTTTTTGATGCCTTGGGACTCACGGTATTTAGCTACCGCTTCCTCTGCATTGCCATCGTACATTACCTGCCCTCTTTCCATCCAGATGCCGCGGGTGCAGATCTGTTCAATGAAACTGAGGCTGTGAGAAACGATGATGACGGCCTTTGCCCGTTCCATCATCTCCTGGATCCGTTCGCTTGCCTTTTGCTTGAAAGCCATATCCCCGGTCGACAACGCTTCATCAATAATGAAAATATCCGGCTTCAGGATGGCGGCTATACTGAATCCAAGCCTCGCCTTCATCCCGCTCGACAGGTCTTTGACCGGCTTTTCGATCTTCTTGCCAAGACCTGAGAATTCTACGATTTCATCATATTTTTCATCGACCCGTTTCTTTGGGATGCCAAGCAGCATGGCGTTGAGGTAGATATTATCTTCCCCACTGAGATGAGCATTGAAGCCTGTTCCATAACCAAGCAATGCGGATGTCTCTCCATTCAATTCGATGGCGCCTTCATCCGGTGACAGGATTTTGGTCAGCACCTTGCAAAGGGTACTTTTACCAGCTCCATTATGACCGATGATGCCGACTACTTCACCCTCTTTGATTTCAAAGCTGACATCCTTCAATGCCCAAAAATCCTTTTTGCCCAGCTTGAAGGATACCCCGACATTTTCCGCTTTGATGATCGCCTTGTCCGTCACATCTGTTTCTGTCTTTTGCAGTTGCAGATTGCGATGCTTCCTGGGCGGCCTTGGGGGAACGGTTGCTTTGTAATGCTCCACCACTTCCTTCGGGTCACCGATTTCTCGCACACTTCCCCCATCGATCCACATCAGCCGGTCACAATTGCGTTCGGCATAGCGGAGGCTGTGGGTGACGATGATCACCATTTTCGCCTGCTTGACAAGCTCTTTCATCTTGGCAGCCGCTTTCTTGCTGAACTTTGCATCACCTGTGTTCAGAGCCTCATCGAGAATGAGAATCTCCGGCTGGAGGTGTGCGGCCACACTGAAGCCGAGACGGGCTTTCATACCGCTTGAATAATACTTCATCGGATGATAGAAGAATTCGCCGAGATCGGAGAATTCATGGATATCTTTGATATATTTTTCAATCAGTTTTTTATCAATGCCGAGCATCATCCCGTTCAAGAAGACATTTTCCTGTCCGGTGAGCTCCTTGTTGAAGCCCATGCCGAACGAGAACAGGGCAGTCACCTTGCCATCTACTTCGATTTCTCCCCTGTCCTCCTTAAGGATGCCAGCAATGATCTTGCTGAGTGTCGTTTTGCCGGCGCCATTCGAGCCGATGATGCCAAGTATTTCCCCTTGGGTTCCCTCAAAGTCGATGGATTTGAGCGGCCAAATCTTTTTTGACTTGGCATTATCGCCCCGCTCCTTGACCATGCGGAACACTCTCGATTTGATATCTTCTTTATGGGCTCCACCATAGAAGGAAACCCCAATTCGCTTCGCCTTGATCACTTTTTCCGGCGTTTTATCATGGTTGATAGGCATTTTGAAAAACCCTCTTTTTATTCATAATTGCTCCTCTGCCAAGGAGCTTTTCCTGTAGCTTATAATGCCTTGATGATCTTATGTTCATGTTTGCTGTAATAATAAAGCATAAACACGATGGCTGCCAGGGAGGTGATGAAAATCACCGATAACCCAATGAAATCCGGGTTGCTGTGATGCATAAGGATCGCACGGTACGATTCCACAATGACAGCAATCGGATTGTAATCCACTGCCCAGCTGTATTCCGGCGGCAATCTCCCGCCTTCCCAAATGATCGGGGATGCATAGAAAAATATCCTCGTCACATAGGTGAGCACATTATCGATATCTCGAACAAACACGGTCATATAAGCGAGGATCAGACCGACCGCCAGTAAAAAGGCGGTCTGCACCAGTATGATGAGTGGCAGGTAGATCAGCTGCCAGCCCGGCATTACACCGAATATGGCCAGAAACACTGCGACCACTATCAAACCGAAACCGAAATTGAACAGCTGTGTCATCGTAAACGACAGCGGAAACAACGACTTCGGCAAGTAAACTTGATTGATGATCGAGCTGTATCGCATGATGGATTTGGCTGATGAGTTGATGGTGGAGCTGATACACCGCCAAGCCACCAGACCGATCACCAGGAATAACGGGTAATTTTCCCCGCCCCGCTGGAGGATGATCACTACCAGGAAGTAGTAGACCAACACGTTCAAGAGCGGATCCAGGAGCCACCAGAAATATCCAAGGTAGCTGTTCCGGTGCTCTGCTTTCAATCCGGATTTCACCAGATATATAAGTAGATCTTTACGTTTAAGCATTTCCTGCAAATATGTTTTCATAAGAACAAATGACACCGCCTAGCTTCTCAAGGACCGGACCCCTCTTGGAAGGGGCCCGGCCTAATTATTGTGAAATTCTATATTTGATTATATCGCGCACAGAGAGAACCGCATAGTGGGCAAAATACCACAGGCTCTTACGGACGCTCTGACTCTCCACTTGGCGGAAGACATGCCAGTTCTGTTTGGCCGCCTTCCATTTATTGCTGGAGATGGAATTTCCGACAACGCGGTACTTGGCCAGCACTTCCTGCATACCATAAGCAAGATGCCCGCGCCTCGTCAAATCGAGCCATAGGGCATAGTCCTGGCGAGTACGGATATTGACCATTTCTACACTGCCCGTCTTTTCTGTATCCAGCATGACTGTCAGGCAGCCGATCACACAACGCTTCATCAATGCATCATAATCCACCGTAGCAGGAGCTTCTGTGACCGCATTGGTCATCGTTCCATCCTCCTGCATCCGGCGATATTGTGTGAACGAAAATGCCACCCCGTTATCACGCATGAATGCCAGCTGCCTCTCCAGTTTTGCCGGCATCCATTGGTCATCACTGTCCAAAAATGCCAGGTAGCGGCCTCTCGCCTCACGGATGGCAGTATTGCGGGCGACGGCCGACCCTGAATTCTCTTCCAGGACAATCAGCCGGATCCGCGAATCCTTCTGTTGATATTCTTTTACGAAATCAACCGTCCGATCCTGTGACTGGTCATCCACAATGACCATTTCCCAGTCAGTGAAGGACTGGTCGAGGACAGACTGGATGGTTTCTTTAATAAAACGCTCTGCATTATAGGCAGGCGTGATCACTGAAATCAAAGGACTTTGATTGTTTTCCAATGTCATCCTAACCTTCCGTTTGAGCTGTCCGCCTTCCAAGCATTTGCTCGTACCAGTCGACCAGCTTCTGTTCTTGTGTTTCCCAATTCAATTCTTCCATAACAGCCGTCTTGCCATTTTCACCCATAACCCGAGCTCTCTCTGGATTATTGCGGAGAAATTCCAATGCTTCCCGAATGGCATCATCATCATAAGGGTCGACAGCAATGCCGCAGTCATACTTGTCCACAAACTCTTTCCATACAGGGAAATCCGAGCAAATGACAGGTAGTCCAGCGTTCATGTATTCAAAGAACTTGGTCAGTTCCTTCCGTTTATAATGCTCTGTCGGCGGAAAGAGCGCAATCCCCGCCAGCCAGTTTCGGCTGAGGTACCGGTCTTCGATCACTTCTTTATCGATGAAGCGGTCGACCCCTTCGATGATGAGCTGATCTTTCTTCTCACCAGCCACGGCATACATCTCATCCGCTAAATCACTTGGGCACTTGCCCACAAAGTGGACGGACAATGACTCATCAATAACTGGCAGCTTTGCATGGAAAAAGGCTCCCCGCACTTCTGATACATTTCCGGTATAGATGACCTTGTCTTCCGATTCACCCTTCCGCTCATGACGGATGAATTTTTCGTTCACGGTAGGGTAGTTCAATATACAGGTTCCCCCCGGATATATATCTTTATAATATTTCTCCGCGAGGCACAGCTCCATCTCTTTTGAAAAGAACTTTTCCATATATTTATAGACCGCCGCTACTGCTTTTTTCACGGCCGGCCTCATGTAGTCTTTCTGCAGAATGCTTGTGACATAGTCCTCATGGATATCAAAGATGACCTTGTTGCCATCATGCTTCAGCAGCCACCCGACCGGAAGCAGCTCGGGATCATGAAAATGGTAGACTTCAGCATTTTGATCCTTCGCTTTCCAGTACGCCTGCAGCGTCCCGAACAGCATCCGTTTCCATCTGCTTTTATAGCGCTTCAGCGGAATATGCCTGATTGGCTTGTCAGCCGTCCGGCCATTTTCATCCCGTTGAGCGATCAGTGTCACATCGTATCCGGCTTTTGCCAAGGACTTGCATTCTTTATGAAAGATTCTCGGGTCATATGGGTGATGCACTGTTGTCAGATGTACCACCTTTTTCGGCGTAGCCATGCTCCTTCATCTCCTGTTGAAAGCTTATTTCGTTCGATTGCTTGTCTTTACAAACATTTCTTCATATTCTTTGGCAATTTTCTCTGCATGAAATTCATTCGCACGTTCGATGCCTTTTGTGGCAATCTGCCGCAAATTTTCTTGGTCCATGCTCAGCAGCTTAAGCATTTTCTCTTCCAATTGGCGTTCATTGCCAACTTCGCACATTTCTCCGTATTCCCCATGGTCCAGCACTTCTATAGCGCCTGGGCGGGATTTCGTGGATACAACGGGTGTACCTGTTGCCAGTGCTTCTGCCAACACATGCCCGAACCCTTCCCGCTTGGAAGAGAGAACAAACAAGTCGGCATGGTGGAAATAGACATAGGGATTCTCCTGGAAACCGAGAAAATGCACCCTGTCACCGACTCCAAGGTCTGCAGCAAGCTGCTTCAACTCCTGTTCCAGTTCCCCTTCACCGAGAATGGCAAGCCTTGTATTGAACAAACGTTTGTTCAAATTCGCAAAGGCCCTGATCAGCGTGTGGTGATCCTTATCTTCCACCAGCCTCCCAGCAGTGATCAGCACCTTGTCCTCCTTCTGGAAAATCTGCTGATGTTCAGGCCGCATGTTTTCTGTCTTCATTAAATCTTGTATGGTTTCCACATCCACGGGGTTATATATCACATCTATTTTCCCGGGCTTCACTTTGTAGCGTTTCACAATATTCTCCTTCACTCCATGCGAAAGAGCGATCACCCTACTCGCACGCCTGTACAGAAGGCCGTAAAGCTTCAATTTGAAATCCGCTGCCGGAGTTCCGCCTAAAAAGGCCGCCTCCCGCACCACATTCTTCGCTCCGCTTTGGGAAAGCATCGTCCCCAAAATGGCGATTGTGTTGTAATTGGGGATCGTGCTGAATACAATGTCCGCCTCTTCTCTGCGGATGACTTTGGAAAGGGGAACAATCGCCGACCGCAGCCGCTTTGTCTCCAGCTTGATGAATTTCACATCCGGCTCGAGATAGGACTCATAACTTCCATTATAGTCCAGGGTCACCAATATAGGGGTGAATCTGTCCCTGTCCATCTTGTTCACAATGTTCAAGAGGGTCCTCGCGGCGCCCCCCGCCCCCATTTGATAGATAAAAAACAATATCTTTTTCTTCTTCATCATACTCAGCCTTCCCTCGACATAAAAGCACAATTATACTCACGCATTATATCATAGCACCAACAATAAATAAATTCTCTCATGAATGCACCCTCGGCTGGATCCGATGAACATGGCGCGGGATGCGATGAACATGGCGCGGGATGCGATGATGAACGCCTGGGATCCGCCGAACATGGCAGGGCTTCCGCTGAACACGGCGCCGGATGCGATGATGAACGCCTGGGATCCGCCGAACATGGCGGGGCTTCCGCTGAAATTGAGGACGCTCCCGATGAACATGGGGCTCCTCCCGCTGAGCACAGTACCCCATTCGATGAAAGCACCATATTTTTTATATAAAGAGGAATTTACCTGGCGATGTGGAAGTTATATATAATCTTTATTAAAAGAAGGAAGTGATCAGATGATAATTAAAAAGCGCGGCTACTCAGAAAAGCTGGCTCAACTGGAGGCAATGGAGCGGCGGCTGCCGCATTCCCATACTTTAAAACAGCGGGTTCTGACCGATTACAAAAGTGAACTGCGTGGGATAAAGGGAGAAAGGGAGGTCGATTTTCCACTGGAGTTTCTCGACCCTGACAAGTTCTTGATTCTGCACAATGTCCGGCTGCCAGATTACCAGGGTTATTTCCAAATGGATACATTAATTTTATCCAGGGAATTCATCTTGATATTGGAAGTGAAAAATTGGTACGGAACTATCATTTTCGGGGAAAACGGGCAGGTGACACGCATCGGAGACAATGGCCGTGAAGAAGGATTTAAAAACCCGATTCCTCAGACGCTGCTTCAGCAACGGCGGCTCCAAAACTGGCTTCGCACTCGTAATGTCACCAGCATCCCTGTCACTTACCTTGTGGTTATCAGTCATCCGTCCACTATTATAAAATCCTCTTCAAGCATCAACCAGATTCCTTTGGAAGTCATTCATAACAGCGATTTGACAATAAAAATTGATGAATTAGACAACTTATACTCCTCACCACAGCTGACAAAACAACAGCTTCACCATTTATCTAGGCAAATAGTAGAAAACCATCAGTCGAACAAACAAAATTTATTGGACTACTACTATATCAAAAAAAGCGACTTAGTCACGGGTGTTTTCTGCCCCTCCTGCCACACTGCGCCTATGGTTCGCAGCAGGCAGAAATGGGGATGCAGACAATGCGGCCATTACTCGGATAAAGCGCATTTGCCAGCATTCAAGGATTACCTTCTGTTGATAGGAAACGAAATTTCCAACAAAGATGCTAGACACCTGCTCCAAATTACCTCCCCCCACGTAGCAAAGAGACTTTTACAAAATGCAAAATTACCTGCAAAAGGAAAAACGTCCGCTCGAGTCTATGATTTATCCCCAGCCATAAAATGGAACGAACTTCAGTTAAGAACCTCCTGCCCTATCCGCTGAATCGCACGCTCATCCGATGAACCTCTCGCCGCATCCGATGAACACGCACGATCACCCGATGAACCTCCCGCCGCATCCGATGAACACGCACGCTCATTCGCTGAACTCCTCGCCGCATCCGCTGAACCCTCCGCCGCACCCGATGAACACGCACGCTCATTCGATGAACCTCCCACTGCATCCGCCGAACACGCACGATCACCCGACGAACCTACCGCCGCATCCGATGAACACGCACGATCACCCGCTGAACCCTCTGCCCTATCCGCTGAACCTGCACACTCACCCGATGAACCTACCGCCGCACCCGATGAACCAGCACGCTCATTCGATGAACCTCCCACTGCATCCGCCGAACCCGCACGCTCACCCGATGAACCCTCCCCCTCCGCCGCATTCGCTGAACTCAAAAAAACCCGGCAATCATGATGCCGGGTTTTCCTTATTTTCCATTCACGACAGGCCTGCCGATGGAATGGTATTCCACACCGCTTCCGCGCACTTCATCCAGTGTAAAGCAGTTGCGGCCGTCGAAGAGGATGGCTTCGTTCATCCGATCACGATAGCCGGCCAATGGAAATTCTTTGATTTCCTTCCATTCGGTGAGGATGATGGCAATATCTGCGTGCTGGAGTGCTTCTTCCACACTTCCTGCGTATCTCACCTGATCGGGCAGAATTGTTTTTGCATTGTCAGCCGCTACTGGATCATAGGCTGTAACTTCTGCTCCGGCTTCGATCAGTTTGCCGGTCACTTCAATTGAAGGAGCTTCCCGCATGTCATCCGTGTTTGGCTTAAAGGCAAGCCCCAACACGGCGACCCTCTTTCCATTCAGGCTGCTGAAGCGGGTGAGAAGTTTTTCTACGATGATCACCCGCTGGCGTTCATTGGCATCGACCACATTTTCCAAGATCGGCATATCATAGTCCGCCTCTTTGCCGATGGAAATAATGGCCCTCGTATCTTTCGGAAAACAGGATCCTCCATAACCGATCCCCGCATTGAGGAAACTCCCGCCAATCCGGTTATCCATCCCCATACCTCTGGCAACATGGTCAATGTTTGCACCGATGCGCTCCGATAAGTTCGCCATCTCGTTGATGAAACTGATTTTTGTTGCCAGGAAGGCATTGGATGCGTACTTGATCATTTCTGCGCTGCGGAGGTCTGTTTTTACAATCGGCAGACCGAATCCTTCATTGACACGCTCCAGCATCACAAGTGCTTCGTTATCGTCTGAGCCGATAACGATCCGGTCTCCATGGAACGTATCATGGACAGCTGAACCCTGCCTGAGGAATTCCGGGTTGGATGCAACGTTGATCGTCACATCGTGTACAAGATTTGCTTCGATGGTTTCTTTGATATGTTCATTTGTGCCAACCGGGACTGTACTTTTGGTCACGATGACGGTATCATTCTCCAGATTTTCTGCAATGTTCCGGCAGGCCGCCTCAATGTAGGTCAGGTCGGCAGATCCATCATCACCCTGCGGCGTTCCCACTGCAAGATAAACCAGCTGCTTGTTTCGAAGGCCCTTCCGGTAATCTGTAGTGAAGTCCACCCGGCCTTTTTGAAGGTTTTGGACGAGAAGCTCTTCCAGCCCGTCTTCATAAATGGGGCTCTTTCCGTTTTCCAACATCTCCACTTTTCTCTCGTCTATATCAATACAGGTGACCTGGTGGCCCAATTCGGACAGGCAGACACCTGTGACCAGGCCAACATAGCCTGTGCCGATTACTGCTATATCCATTTCACTCACTCCCGCTGTCTCTTAAGCTGCCCAACTTTTTTTCCATGTAAGCTTTAATGTCCTCATGAAGGTCCTGCCGGTTCAAAGCGAAATCAATCGTTGCCTGGACGAAGCCGAGCTTTCCTCCAATATCATATCGTTTGCCCGCAAAGTTGTACGCCAACACTTTCTCACGGTCGTTCAATGTTTCGATTGCATCCGTCAGCTGGATTTCCCCATCTTTTCCCGCCTCCTGGTTTTTCAGGATGCTGAATATCTCTGGGGTCAATACATACCGCCCCATGATGGCCAGATTGGAAGGCGCCTTTTCCCTCGCCGGTTTCTCTACCAGCGACTCGATTTCCTGAACAGACGGACCATAACCATTCTCCGAAGATGGGTGGATGATTCCGTACTTCGACACATCCGCCCACGGGACGTCCTGCACACCAACAACGGAATGTCCAAATTGGTCATGCACATCGATCAGCTGCTTCAGGCATGGCTCGTCCGCTTCGACTATATCATCCCCGAGCAGCACGGCAAATGGCTCCTGGCCGACAAAACTTTCCGCCACACAGATGGCGTGGCCAAGCCCTTTTGGCTCCTTCTGCCGGATATAATGAATATTTGCCAGGTTTGATATGGACTGCACCATTTCCAGCATTTCTGTTTTCCCTTTCTTGGTGAGCTTTTCCTCCAATTCATATGAGGTATCAAAGTGGTCCTCGATTGCCCGCTTCCCTCTTCCAGAAATGATGATGATGTCTTCTATGCCGGACTCTACTGCTTCTTCTACAATATATTGAATGGTCGGTTTATCAACGATTGGCAGCATTTCTTTCGGCTGGGCTTTCGTTGCTGGCAGAAAACGTGTACCCAGGCCAGCCGCCGGAATGATTGCCTTTTTTACTCGCATATTGTTTAGCTCCTTTAGTTAGGATTCACAGTTCGATTCATTCTATCAGTAGTTTATCATAAAACCTCTCTATAAGATAAAAGTAGCCATCCGCATACAGGAGGACGGCCCTCCAACATAAATGTTCGCTATCTATCGCAGTAATATTGGGGAGCATCTCATATGTTTTTAAACTCTTTAAAAATTCCCCTTCCTTTAAACTACGCGCAGGCAAGCAAATCCCCCACTCCTCTCTGCTGGTGCACTTCCCCTCCGACAATTCAGCCACCATTCCCTTTTTTTCTGCATTATTAGTTAAAAATGCAACAAACGAGGAAAGAATGTATAATAGGTTTAGCTGTAGAGTAAGTCCTGAACAGTTATACGAAACCAACTACGTTTGCAAAGGAAGGCAAAATAATGAGTTTGTTTACAAGAATACAAGCAAAAGAAGAAAAGATTGCAGTAATCGGGCTGGGATATGTCGGTCTCCCTCTGGCTGTGGAGCTTGCCAGGAAATATGATGTCATCGGCTTTGACGTCAATCACCAGAAGCTCGATAAATATATGAGCGGGGTGGACGTCACGGATGAAGTGGGTGATGAAGCTCTCAGAAAAACGACCATGACTTTCACCAGCAATGAAGAGGATCTGAAGGCATGCAAGTTCCATATTGTCGCTGTTCCGACCCCGATCAATACAGATAAGACACCAAATCTGGATCCAGTTATAGGGGCAAGCAAAACCGTCGGCCGCAACCTGACAGAAGGATCGATTGTCGTTTATGAATCGACGGTCTACCCGGGAACAACGGAAGAAATCTGTATTCCGATGCTTGAAGAAGAGTCCGGGCTGCAGTACGGGACAGACTTCAAGGTCGGCTATTCTCCTGAACGGATCAATCCTGGAGATAAAGTCAACACCTTGACGAAAATTACTAAAATCGTTTCCGGTTCTGACGAAGAGGCTTTGAAGGAGATTTCCGCGCTATACAGTTCAATCATCGAGGCCGGCGTCCATGAGGCAGAATCCATCAAAGTGGCAGAAGCTGCCAAAGTCATCGAGAACTCCCAGCGCGATATCAATATCGCATTCATGAATGAGCTGTCGATGGTGTTCAATAAGATGGATATCAACACAAAGGCCGTACTGGAAGCGGCAGGCACCAAGTGGAACTTCCTTAAGTTTACACCAGGACTTGTCGGCGGCCACTGTATCGGGGTCGATCCGTATTATTTCACCTATAAAGCGGAACAGCTCGGCTATCATTCACAGATCATCCTGTCCGGCCGGAAGATCAATGATGATATGGGCAAATATATCGCCAGCAACATTATAAAGAAAATGATCAAGGCAAAACAGGAAATCGATGGAGCAAGAGTGGCCGTGCTGGGACTCACATTCAAAGAGAATGTAGGAGATGTGCGAAACACTAAAGTGATTGATATCATTACGGAACTAAAGGAATATGGTGTCGAGCTCCTTGTCCATGACCCAGTTGCCGAAGAAGATGAAGTGAAGAAAGTGTTCGGCATTGATCTCGCTGACAAGGAAGACTTAAAAGACCTGAATGCTGTCGTTTATGCCGTTCCACATGAGGCGTATAAAGAAGAGTTCGACTTGGATACATTTGAGCAAATGTATAAGGATGATCGAAAGGTGCTCGTCGATGTAAAAGGGACACTGGATCATCATGCATGTGAAGAAAGAGGCTTCCATTATTGGAGCCTGTAATCGTAAAGAAAAAGCCCTGCCGGTTTGGACCTGGCAGGGCTTTTTCTCTATTCCCTGTTCTTCACCTTGATCTCTTCACTTCCAGTAATCAAATAATTCAATTCCTCTTCCGGAATGTCGTTCAATTCCTTCCGCTTCATGAAGTAGAAGATCAGTCCGAGCACGACCCAGGCGATCAGGGCGATCCTTGACTCGATGCCGAGGAAGGCCGGTGAGCCTGGTATCAGCAAGAGAGCCAGGAAGGTGAGGCTCGCAACCATGCCGAGCAGCGCGAAGGTCTTCTTGCCTGGTGCGACCACGTGTTTCTGTGGATTGAAGTCGCTCCCCTTGCTGCTTTTGAACAGGGTGAATGCCGTATAACAGGTGTAGAAATAGGCGATCGTCACCCCGATGGATGACATGTCGACCACCCAGACAAGCGCTTCGCGGCCGAACCACGGCGCAATCATGGACACGATGACGGCGAAAATGATGCCGAGGTATGGCGTCTCATATTTCGAATGCAGTTTGGAAAAGGCGCCCGGGATGATTTTTGCCCGGGACATCGCGAACAACAGCCGGCTGGTGGAGATGATGAAGCCGTTCAGGCCGGTGAATATCCCCATACTGAGCGCAACAACCAAGAGCACCAGGCCGAATGTGCCGAGCAATTCTTGGATGGCCACCCCTGTTCCCCATGCATGGCCTTCTGCGACTAATGCTTCCCATGGCTGTGTCATCGCTGTCGCCAGAATCATCATGCTGTACAGGATGGCCGCGGCCAGGATGGCGAAAATGATCAGGGAGAAAGCTTTCTTCGAGGAAAATTTGAATTCCTCTGCCGCTTGCGGCACATTATCAAAGCCGACATAGGCCCACGGGGCAATCGCGACAATCGAGATGATTGCAGCGAATGCCGTCGTCTCTGCCGGGAAGTAGGCATCTATATTGCCAAGCCCTGCTCCAGGCTGGGCGCCGACCATTAAGGTGACGGTCACGATACTGGCGATCATCACTAAGCAAAAGTAAAACTGCGCACGGCCGGTGATGCCCGCGCCGCGGATGTTCATGAAACCGAAGAAGCCGAGCAGGATCGAAGCGATGAGGATTTCCATCCCATACACTTCCCAGCCGGCAATCTCATATAGATATAAATTCTCAATTACTGCCGGAAAAACGAATTTGATCATCAATGCAAATGCCGACGCATTCAAGGCAACAATACAGATGTAGCCGAGCGTCAGGAACCATCCGCTCACAAAGGCATGCGTCCGCCCCAAACTGATGAAGGCATAGGCGAACTCACCGCCAGAAACCGGAAAGCTCTTAATCAGAAACCCATAACTCACCGCGATCAGCATCATCAGCAGCGCACCGATCAGGAAACCGATGATGACACCAAGCGGGCCTGCCGTGGACATCCAGTTCGTCGGCTGCACAAACGCACCCCAACCAATCGATGACCCCAGTGCAATTGCCCACACCCATTGCGGCTTCAGGGATTTTTTCAACGTCGTTCTGTTCTCCATGGATGAAATCTCCTTTATGTATGATACCCAGACTTATTATGTACTATCTGTGATCAGATGATTCTTAAATTATATCAACCATTATGTGACCTGCGCGAATGAAGACTTTTATGTGATGAGGGAGGAATTTTGTCTAAGAATGGCGAATTGGCGCGTGACATGAATGGTGAGGGAAAATATGGGCAGATTTGGCGTAGAATGGGAGGAGAAGCGGGATGGAGTGCAGTTGATGTGGCGGGTGCGGTGGTTGGGGCCCGAGTCGAGGTGCATGCGGCACGAGTGGCGGGGGCTGGCGACCGAGTGAGCGGGTGCGCGGCACGAGTGGCGCGGGTCGGCGACCGAGTGAGTGATCGTGTGGCCCGAGTGGTGGGGGCTGGCGACCGAGTGCGATGAGGCGCGGCCCGAGTGGCAGTGGCTGGCGACCGAGTCGAGGTGCATGCGGCCCGAGTGGCGCGGGTCGGCGACCGAGTAAGCGGGTGCGTGGCACGAGTGGCGCCCAATAGGCGAAGCCCTCCATTTAATTAAGTAATGACACTATTTCCATTTATTTTATTGCTATAGATGCTTCCTATGAAAGGTGATAAAATAGTTCCAATTCACCTAGGAGGAGCACATCTATGCAGAAACAATCATCATTTTCTACCTATGCGATTATTGGCACGATGCTATTCGGAATGTTCTTTGGTGCGGGAAATTTGATATTTCCGATTCAGCTGGGGCAACTCGCTGGCACGAATTTTTGGCCCGCATTGATCGGGTTCCTCACCACGGCCATCGGGCTTCCTTTTATAGGGATCTTGGCATTTGGTTTATCCGGCAGTAGTGGATTGCGTCAGCTGGCAGGCAGGGTCCATCCACTATTCGGATTGGTCTTTGCCATCGCTCTTTACCTGACGATCGGACCATTTTTTGCCATCCCACGAACAGCGACAGTTCCTTTCGTTGTCGGGTTTGAGCCGTATATCAACCCGGTGCATGGCAGTTTATATCTGGGGCTCTTCAGCTTTGCATTTTTTGCGATCGTCTATTATTTCTCGTTGAATCCAGCGAAGATCATCGACTATATCGGCAAATATCTGACCCCTGCGTTTTTACTGTTTTTATCTCTTTTAATTATCACTGCGATCGTTAAACCGATGGGCAACTTCGGCCAGCCGATTGGGGATTATAATGATTTGGCATTTATCACGGGCTTCAAAGAGGGGTATAACACGATGGACGCCCTTGCCTCCCTGGCATTCGGCATCGTTGTCATCCAGGCAATAAAGGGACGGGGGATTACCGGTTCTAAGGAAATCGCGAAAGCTACGCTGAAATCAGGGATTTTCGCCATGGGGCTGATGATGCTGCTGTTCGGACTCATTACCTACATGGGTGCATCGAGTCTGTCAGCCATCGGTTCTTATGATAATGGCGGGTTGATTTTCGCTGCAGTTGCCCAGCATTACTTCGGGGCATTCGGAAACATTCTGCTGGCGATCATCATCGTCCTGGCTTGCTTGAAGACGAGCATCGGATTGATCATAGCTTGCAGCGAGTTTTTCCATCAGGTCTTTCCTAAGATAAACTATAAGCTGTTCGTTCTGATCCTGTGCCTTCTGTCGTTCCTCATTGCCAACTTTGGGCTCACCAATATCATCCAATATGCGGTACCCGTATTAATGCTGCTGTACCCGCTGGCCATCGTTTTGATCTTATTGACCCTTTCGTCCTCATTATTCGGACATAAGCAGAGTGTTTACGCAACGGCCATGCTATTCACTTTTTGTGTCAGCTTCTTCGACGGATACAATGCGTTAGTCGACAGCGTACCAGGGGCGTCTCTCTCATTATTTGAACCAATTACATTGTTCTATATGGAGCATTTGCCACTGTACGATATTGGGCTAGGCTGGATGTTGCCAGCTCTCGTTGGTGCGGTCATCGGCTATTTTTGGCCGACAAGTTCTAAAAATGTGGCTGCATCCCAACATTAGTCAGGGGAGCAGTTTAGGAAAATTCTAAGCTGCTCCCTGATTTATTATCCTAATTAAGGCCTGAGTGGGCGGGAATGGCGCCTGAGTGAGTGGTGCTGAGGCACGAGTTGAGCGGGACGAGGCCTGAGTGAACTGTGCTACGGCACGAGTGACGCGGGGTGAGGCACGAGTGGCGAGGGCTGGCGCCCGAGTGAGTGGTGACGTGGCACGAGTGGTGAGTGGTGTTGAGGCCCGAGTGGACTGTGGTACGGCACGAGTGACGCGGGGTGAGGCACGAGTGAGATGGTCCGCGGCCCGAGATGAGGTGCACGTGGCCCAAATTGAGCGCGACTTGGCCCGAGTAGAGGGCAATCCTCCTCAGCCTGCCCCCATTTGTTTATTACTTCTACGAAAAGAAAATATTCATTATATAAGTTTGAATAAAGGGTGATGTATAATGAGTAACCGTTTCGATGATAAAGTTGTATTAATTACAGGTGCAGCCTCTGGTCTGGGCCAGGCATCAGCCTTACAGGTGGCTAAAGAGGGGGCAAAGCTCTCCTTGGTAGACCTTAATAATGAAGCATTGGAAGAAACCAAAGACCTCATTGCTAAAGAAGCTCCTGAAGCTGAGGTGCTCCTGATCACTGCGGATGTGTCGGATGAGAAAGCTGTGAAAAATTATGTTCAGCAAACAACCGACCATTTTGGAAGGATTGATGGATTCTTCAATAATGCAGGAATCGAAGGCAAGCAGAATCTTACAGAAGACTACAGTTCTGATGAGTTCAGCAAAGTAGTCGGCATCAACCTGAACGGTGTGTTCTACGGAATGAAATATGTGCTGGAAGTAATGAAAAAACAAGGATCCGGTGCGATTGTCAATACCGCATCCGTCGGCGGCATCCGTGGTGTCGGGAACCAATCCGGCTATGCAGCCAGTAAACATGGCGTTGTCGGCTTGACCAGGAATTCCGGAATCGAATATGGCCAATATGGTATAAGCATTAAAGCAATCGCCCCAGGTGCCATCATGACACCGATGGTAGAAGGCTCTCTGAAGCAAATGGGCGGTGACAATTGGGAAGAAGCAGGAAAAGAATTTGTCAGCACCAATCCGATGAAACGATTTGGTAAACCGGAAGAAGTCGGCAGCCTTGTGGCATTCTTGTTATCTGATGAAGCTGATTTCATCAATGCCGCAGTGATTCCGATTGATGGCGGCCAATCGTATAAATATTAATAGTAAGCTTAAAACCCAAAAACAGCCGGCCACTCCAGGTGCCGGCTGTTTTGTTAGGTCCATTTATTATCTTTGCCTTTTTTCCAACTGCTCTTCCAATTCCACTGTCTGAAGTGTCCCTCCTTGATATAGATTTCAATGATGCTGTGGTTAATAATGTGAATATAATAGGACAGGTAACATTGTTCGGAAGCAGGAATGTATAACCGAGGCATATAAAAAAAGGCTGGGATGAACTCGTATAGAAATAATGAGTTCTACCCAACCTTCTAATTACTCCAATAAAGCCTTCGCAGTAACCTCATCGGTAATCAGGACATGAATCAATTTTCCACGAAGCGCCGCTCTGATTGCTTCTACTTTTTCTTCACCTGCAGCTGTACCTATGACCAGAGGGATCTGCCGCAAACTATCTAAATCCAGTGAAACGCATTTTTCATTCCAATCATTTTCAACAGGCTCGCCTTTTTCATTGATGAAGTTATAACATATATCTCCCACTACATCCCTGTAGTCAGGGTCATCTTCTATACCATGATTAAGATAAGACTTAACCATGGTTGAATGCTCAGGCGTACCGCCAATACCCACCACTGCTATATGGGATTGCTTTCCGGTATCACATACTTTTCTTATCGAGGATTGATTGATAATGATATCCTTGGCTTCTCTAGAGTCTAACAGTACGGGGGCATGAAGCAGCCGATATTTCGCCTGCAACCGTTCTGCAAATGTGGCTGCAATATGATTGGCATGAATGTCTACTCGTTCATCCCCCATCCCGCCTACTAATGGAACAAACGTCAGCTCGGGGAAATATTGGCTGGAAGACATCGCCGCTGCCACTTCGTCTAACGTGGTTCCTGCTGAGACGCCGATAATCTGTCCATCCTTGACCATTCGAAGTAAATATTTGCTGGCTGCTTCTCCCAGGTGTTTTTTTGATTGATCACTTTCCGAAAAAGGTACACAAACGACTTCCCGCAATCCATATTTGCGTTCCAGCTTTGTTTCCAGCCCCGTAAAAGGGTGTTCCTCCTCATCATGAATGATGATTTCAACAATACCCAGTTGTTTTGATTTCGTAAGATACTTTGATACCAACGAACGACTGACACCAACATTCTTGGCTATTTCCGACTGAGTAGCACCCTGTTCATAGTACATCGTGGCTATCTTGACCATAAGCCTTCTGTCTTCCAAATATGACATTTCCTTCACCTATCCCGCATTTAAAACTTAATTTTTCCCTACTTGAATTCTATCACGCTTCCATCTTTACATTCAGGCAGTTTGGAAGGTGAGGCAAATACTGCACCTGGCAACACATCTTCGTTAGGCTCAGAGAAATAAATGGAAATATGCCCGAGCTCTTTCAAGTTTTCATTAGCTGAAGATCCGACAGCCGTCACGGTGTACTCCTGATCATCCACGATAAACTTGCCGCCTTCTTTAATAGGATTCTCCGAAGAGTCTTCCGCAGCTTCGTGGATGATGGATACTTCTTTCAACTCATCTGGAGCCTGAGGACCAAACAGAATGATAACTTTTTCTTCCTCAAAAGCTAAAGCTAAAGGTCCAACATTTTCTACAACTGATTTATACATATACTATACCTCCATTAATGTGATCAGAATCTGATATTAAGATGAATACATTCCAAAGCTTGCAAAATATGCAATGATAACGGCAAGGACACCCGTGATCAAACGGCTGTATAAGACTGCCGGTACACCAAATTGAACGGTTTCAGGCTCTGCCTCGGCCAGCGATAAACCTACCGGTACGAAATCCGCACCTACCTGTCCGTTGATTGCGAACAATGCCGGCAATGCAAAGGCAGGGGGGATATTCCCCGCACCGATCTGGCTCCCGATCAGGACCCCGATAACTTGTGCAATTACTGCACCCGGCCCGAGAACTGGTGACAAGAATGGCAGGGTACATATCAGTACAATGACGATCAACCCGCCTAGTGAACTAGCTAAAGGAGAGAGCGTATTTGCTATGACATCTCCAATACCGGTGTAATTGATGATACCAATCAGCATACTGACAAACGCCATGAACGGGAGAATATTTTTGATGAGCATATCAATAGAATCCCGACCTGCTTGATAGAATGTACCGGTCACCTTCCCTATGGATTTTGAAAATCGCATTAGGAGATTATCCTGTTGCTTCTCTCTATTTTCCTGCTTCACTTTTTCATACGTTTCCTGGAATTTTTCTCGATCGGACGTGTCAAAACTAGTTGCATCCTCTTCCGGCTCTTCTGACTTTTCCACGGTCGCCGCCGACTCCGACTCATTCAATAATTGAACATCCTTGGGGGCAACCCCTGATACAAAGATATCTTCCGTAATATGTTTAGCAAGTGGCCCTGATGGCGATGCATCCATGACATCAACCGTAGGAATCTTTTTCATGGGATATACGCCGATTCTGGCTGTTCCCCCACAATCAATAATGACACAGGCCATTTCATCCTCAGGTACAGAATTCTTGAAACCGTCAACTGCTTCCGCCCCGCTTAATTCCGCTATTTTCTGTGCTACTGGATGGATGCCGCCGCCTGTAACGGAGACTACTTTCGTTCTTTTCCCTTTCGGCTCAATTTCAAGGCCTTTTCCCCAGCCTCCAGCACCTTTGTTTACAAAAACAGGCTTATACGTCATGATGATCACTCCTTAACCGCAGAATTCGCCATTCTTCGCGCTAGATATTTTGTTATCTGTTCTGTTATCACACCACGGATCAGAATAATTAGTATCGCTACAAGGAAATACCGGACAGCCAATTCTGATTGAGAATAACCTGCCTGCGCTATCCCGTTTGCTATCCCTAAATAGACAAACAGTTCACCGGCATTTGCATAGGGAAATAACGAAGTAACTGGGTGTAGAAACGATACCAGTGAATCGAAGAATGCTGGTTTCTGTTCTTCTTTGACAAACCTTCCAAACGTGTATGCCATCGGGTTTGTTAGTAGTAAAATAGATAAGATAGGCATCAATGTATATCGTAGGATCATATATTTCGAAGCAAATTGTATTCCTTTTGTCACTCTGTCATCCCCGATGAATTTGATCATTGCATAGGTGAATGTCAGTAGAACTACTAATGTCGGTACAATTGATGTGAACAAACTCATGAATTGTTCTCCACCGGCATTGAACAAACCTATGAAATGCTCACCAAACCATTCAATCCATTGCATCCCTCATGCTCCTTCCTGTAAAAAGAAATTATTTCTAGATTTGATAGCCCTTTCATTAAATTAAATAATGAAAGTTTTTTATCCCCGCTGGGCGTTGCCCCCTATGTACAAGAGGTGCACAGAGGGGCATGTCCAAGAATCCCATAATTCAAGCTCTCTTTTTGGGAATAGTCATCAACGCATTCTCCGCTGCAGACATCAAGGCAGCAGTGATTGCAGGTATCTTCTTCTTTTTGCTGTCTTTACTTGGTGTATGCTTATCATGCAAATCTGATAGTAATGTGCCAACATGCAATCCTTTATAGCGCTCTACTGCTTTGAAGCTTGTCAACACACTTACGCCTTTCATTACTTGGCATTCAATTATGTTATAATCCTTATCTACAATAAGCATTGCTATCGATCCCGACTTCAACATCCTTCTAGATTGTCCGGAAAACAAATAGTAATCACTATTCCCTCTGTACCTGCTTATAAGCTTCTCCATTGATTTCCGATAATGTCTTACTTGGATAAATGTAAGAGCATAATTCATTACCAAAATGAGACAAGCAATAATTATTAAATTCATATCTGCCCCTCTATTTCACCAGCCTGGCTTTACCCCGGCTTATTTGTCAGAAAACATGTGGTCCTGTAAGGCTCTCAACTTCCAAACTGTAGTGGATGGGTCGAGTTCTACATCATCCTGTGTTAAAAATTGTCCTTCTTTAATATCTTGTTTAGCGACGACTTTCCCACTGATCAATCCGATAGGAATATGTCCATTTGTTTTCATGTCCTGATGCGTTTCCAGCACCCCTCTGACCGAATATCCACCAATACCATCCAGGGTTTCTCCTTCTTTAATATCCCTTTTTGCTACTGTTACCGTTTCAGACACTGGAGCTCCAAGAGGATGGATGGACGTATCTTGATTCAGTACAGCCTTCGCAATGGTGACTGGAGTTTCCAAGCTTGCCAGATGGTACGGACGATACAGAGTATAGTGATTACCGTGATTACTATCTACTTTCAGCAGGTAGCGCAGTTCTTCATCTACCGGTTCCAACTCACTCTTCACAATGACGAAAACCCCTGGTGCCAAGCCATTTACATATTCAACTACACCCAGGTTGTCCAATACTCCTCCATTTTCTTTCAGATCCAGTTTCTTAGCAACATCGTCAAGCCCTGCGTCCACCCCATGCATGCCGACTTTGTCAGGTACTAATCCAATCGCATTACTTAACAGATTCATCTCTGCCATTGTTTTCGTACCATCTTGGAAGGCAGCGAGCATATGTGCACTCATATTCTTAGCTCTAGCTTCTTCGGCAGCTGTATCCGGATTCGCATTCGGCTTGAGTGCGTTATTCTTTCCTTTACCTGCTACAACTACTTCCATTCCCATGGTCTTGGCAAATTCATACAACTCGACGATTGCGGCGGGTTCATCTCCAGCTGATCCAGAGTAAACCAACCCAGCAGAG
Organism: Virgibacillus xinjiangensis; assembly: GCF_042643145.1. Taxonomy (NCBI): domain Bacteria; kingdom Bacillati; phylum Bacillota; class Bacilli; order Caryophanales; family Bacillaceae; genus Virgibacillus; species Virgibacillus xinjiangensis. The sequence goes on along the minus strand of NZ_JBHRSA010000022.1, from coordinate 4,409 downwards.
TTGAAAAGAGAATTCATATAGGAACCAATGGTGATATCCACTTCAACATTGAGCAGTACCAAATGTTTTTGAGAACGTAAAGCTTCTAATGAAATGTTTGCACCGACTTCCGGAACACCGGTGGCATCCACTACTACTTCCACGTTTTGTGACTGGATCACTTCTTTATAATCAGTAGATGCAATGGTTTGGACATTGAGTTTTTCCTGAGATAGATAGAATTCTTTTGCTCTGTTAGCGTTTTCTTCTCTGATATCAGAAATTCCTCCGACTACCATTCCTGGAATTCTGGAAATCTGTGAAATCAGACCATATCCCATTTGGCCTGCCCCGATTACACCGACCTTAATTGGATTCTTTTCCCTATCCCTTTCCAAAAGCTGTTGATAGATTGACATGTTGCTTCCTCCTTTTACACTGTAAGCATCAAAGCTTCAGACCCTTAGATTCAACAATGAGAGAATCATATAATCTAACAAATGTTACATTTAGTAAAAATTGATTAGATTATGTAACATTTGTTACAACTTGTATCATTTGTTAGAATGCGTTTTCATTATATATTTGAAACCGGTTTCTGTCAACAGATTTTTTAAAATAATCTTACCTGCCAGGAGATTGCTATTTTCTAAAGCTATACCACAGCATATTTGAGTGCCGCTCGGAGGCGCAAATCGGCGGAATCATCTGTTACTTGGGCCATGCAGGGCGCAAATCGGGTCACACCTTCTACCACTCGGGCTGTGCAGGTCTCTCTCCATAAAAATAGCCGGCCACCTCACCAGGTGCCGGCTGTTTCTTTAATTCTATTTATTCCCCTTACCATTGCCCTTTCCTTTACCAACTGCTTTTCCCTTCGGTCCCATGATGACCTCTTCTGATACGTTGCCTGCGTGGTCCGTTGCGATGACTTTGACCGACTGGCTCGGGTGGATGCCGTCTAATGCATGGGTGGTGGCATCACCTGAAAGTGGCTCGTCCAACGCAGAGCTGCCGTCGACGATCACGTCCCAGGAGGCGATTCCGCTTCCGCCGTCAGTGTCTGCCACTTCCACGCTCAGTTCGCGCTGGCCGCGGTTGACATCGGCTTCCACCACCGGTGCGGTCGTATCGAGAATCACCGGCAATTGGATTTGCTGCGGCTCGGCTCCATCATAGTCGATCACTGCCTCGGCCTCCAGGTAGTACTGGCCTTCTGGTGCGGGTTTGCCATCAATGTTGCCGTCCCACATCCAGTCCGTGGATGCTTTATAGTGGGTGGCCAGGCCGCTGTCATAATAATCTTTGGCCAAAAATTCTTCCTCTGCGATATGCTCTACGATATTTCCATCCTCATCCACCACACGCACGTTCAATTCGGCTGCATTTCTCAATAAAGTGATGGCGAGTCCGGCATCATCTTTCACGCCATTGCCATCCGGAGAGAACGCGATGGTCTCAGGGTCCACGGTTTCCTCCCCTGCACCAAGCACGCCGAAGCTATCCTCGCCCAGATGCGTGACGACGCCGGTCATGCCGTAATAGCTCATCGGATCCCATAGTGGCGTGTCAAAGATCGGCGCTGCATCCCACTCGCCTTTGAAGCCGGCATATGGAACGGTCAGCTGTGGATGATTGTCCGATGGGTCTGTCAGTGTGACAAAGCCTTCCAGCCAATAACCGTTGGTGAAGTACTGCCTGATCGACTCGTCCCACTCGCTGACATCAATGGTTACGGTGAAGTTTGCCGATCCGCCGGCCGGAACTGTGATGCTGTCCTTATTGACCGTGGCGGCATTTTCCAATTCATAAGCGCCGATGTCATTAGGAGCGGAGATCATGAAACCTCCCCCGTCCACCGGTGCGTCTGTCTGTGCATTTGCTTCGACTTCATATTCGACCGCTTCATCTGAGAAATTTTCCGCTTGCAGCTCGAAGCTGACTTCATTTTCGGTGACTTCCTTTAGTGCGACTTTCGCTTCATTCGTCTCCGGCTCCGTCACCATCACCGGCGTGGACAAGGCGGCATGCAGCTGCATGATCCCTGCTCCCTGGCGGCGCGGGGAAACGGGTGCCCCTTGGAAGTCCACGGGTTCCGACGTGTTCATCATCAGGTTTTTGGCCAGGTTGACGCGGTCCGCTCCATCATAGCCGAAATCCTCATCGACCCGCTCCAGCACGAGCGCGCCTCCGCCGGATACATGCGGTGCGGCCATGGACGTGCCGCTCATCAGGCCGTATTCATTATCATTCAGTGTGGAATAGATTTGCCCTCCTGGTGCGGTGATTTCCGGTTTGAAATCAAGGTTCGGCGTAAGCCCCCAGGAAGTGAAGGCGCTCATCTGGCCTGCTTCCGGGTTGACGATGCTCGTCTTTTCCCCGGTAAATGTGATGGACACCTCTTCACCATTTTGCAGTGATTCCGCAAGCGCGTCCCCATCACTTTTTTGCATGAACAACTGCGGGATGGTGATTTCCGGGTCTGTCGCCATGTTGACGATGCCGTCTTCGTTATTATAGATGATCACCCCGGCCGCTCCGGCTGCCTGCGCGTTCAAAGCCTTTTCCGTAAAGGCAAGCTCACCGCGCTGAATCAGGGCGTAACTACCTGTGAGGTCTTTCCCTTCAAAATCTTCCGGAGATCCGAGACCTGCTTCAACTAAAGCAAAAGATTTCTCCTCGACATCATCCGGATGCGTGCTGCTGGCTGACAGGAATGCTGCCCGCTCTTCGGACCCGTCGATGCTGTACTCGAGGGCATCTACTTCCATCCAGACATTTTCATAGGATGCCACTTGCAGTGAGTCTTCCGCAAGACCAGGTGAACCGCTCACCCCATAGTCCGGATTGGAGGCATACGGGTAGAAGAACCCGTCCCCGAACATGGCAGAATTGCCTGCGGAAATCGACATGAGCACGCCATTATCCACTGCCCGGCTGACCGCCTGCTGCTCCGGCGACTCCTCACTCACGAACCCGGACGGCGAGCCGAGGCTCATGTTCACCACATCCGCTCCCAGCTTGATCGCGTCATCGATGGCTTTGATGTAGATGTCGCCATAGGTGGACTGGAACTCGGGATCGTTTCCGAATACTTTCAACGCCAACAGCTGTGCCTCGGGTGCGACACCCTTGATGCCACCGCTATCTTCATCGCCATTCGCCCCTACCGTTCCGGCAACATGCATGCCGTGATAGGAAGCCTCGGAATGGACTTCGCGGATTTTATCATTTCCATCCATATAATTGTAGCCATAAGGAACTTTTTCCGTATAATACTTCCCAGGCAGTTCCTCTTCCTCGACCGTTTCCTGGACAAATTCCTCTGTCAGCTCGGCCGTTTTGCCGTCGGAAAGCACCATGTCCCGGTGGCTCGGGTCGATACCGGTATCAATGATGCCGACCACCATGCCTTCCCCTTGATGGCCAAAGTCTCGCCAGGCTGCCTGCGCCTCGATGATCTCCTTGCTGGAAATCATGTCGGGCTCGGCGATCGGGCGCTCATAAGTATTCACCATATGTACGGCTTTGACTTCCGGAATCTCCTCGATCTCTTGAATATCGCCTTGTTTCACATTGGCACTGAAGCCATTGACGACAGCAGAGAATTCCTGCTCGAACTTCGCCTTCAGCCCCTTTGCCCTCATCTTATCCTTGGCATTCTTCTGGACCGCTTCGGCCGCCCGCTCAAGCCCTGTCTTCTTGGACTTCTCCATATCTTTATAACGGACACCTTGCTTCGTCGCCTCTTCCACCGGCGCCTCCTCATCCATCTCGACAATGACCCTGACTTCCTGGTCCGGATCATTCGTCTCCTTCCACTCATCCTCACTGATCGACGGCTTCTGTTTGTTCAGCTGCTGCACCTGACCCATCGCGCTTGCAACGGATGCATTCCCCAGCACGAGCAGCACCGCCATCCATACGACGGCAATCTTCTTCCCCATTCTCTTCCCCCCTGAATTTATATCTATCACGCATCAACCTGGCTCCGAACCGGTCCTCCCTTCGATATACTTGCAAAATATTCAGATATCCGTAATCATATAAGATGCTAGATTCCCCTACTAGAGTCGAAAGTCCCGGGTTTCAGGAAAAATTTAGGGGATTGCGGTGGGAGGCAGGGCGCGTGGCCCGGGTGCGGCATGATGGCGCCTGAGTAGCGGTGCGTATGGCCCGAGTTCGGCTTGGTGGCGACTGAGTGGCGGTGTGTGTGGCCCGAGTGCGGCATGACGACGCACAAGTAGCGGTGTGTGCGGACCGAGTGCGGGGTGGTGGCGACCGAGTTGTGGAGCGTGCGGCCCGAGTGCGGCATGACGACGCCCTAGTGCAGCTTGGTGGCGACCGAGTTGCGGTGTGCGCGGGTAGTGTCAAGAAGTCTGTGTAATCCACTCTCCCTGATAAGGAAACCAAGTTGGTTTTATATGGAG
>NZ_JBHRSA010000021.1:0-19877 GCF_042643145.1 Virgibacillus xinjiangensis | reverse complement strand
GGTTTTCACGAGGAGGCTCGGGCGTTCGTCCGCGGAAAGGGAATGGTCTGTGCTCCTGGAGGCAAGAAAAAAGCTTGTAGAAAAACACGAGGTTTCTCTACAAGCTGAGCGGACAATAGCTGTCCGCTCTTTGGCTTCTTTTCTAAGCTGATTGTTACAAGCAGGTAACTCTACCAGCTGGATCAATCATCCAGTTCGGTTTCCAATACCTCCCCAGTCTCCGCATCGATTTCCACTTCTGCTTCGCCCTTGTCTGTCCGCAGTTCGAATTCATATACATAGCGGCCATCATCTTCATCCAATTCCATCTCTATGACTTTTCCACTCACCGTGTTTTGGGCAATTTCCACTGCTTCTTGATGACTCAGGATATCCGAAGGGGTTTGTTCTTCGCGTTCCTCTTCATCGTCGTCATCGTCTTCTACTTTCAATACCTCTCCAGTAGTTGCATGGACATACACGTCCTGTGCTTCTCCCCGGTTCCCGATTTCGATTTCATAATAGGAAGTCCCATCATCTTCTTCCAATTCCACACCGTATACATGGCCATCCTTTTCATCAAGCGCAATTTTCTTCGCTTCTACATAGGAAATCTCGGTCTGTTTTTCCGATGTTTCCGCCTTTTGGATGGGCTCCTGTTTCCCGTCGTCTTCTGATGCTGCCACCGTGATCCCGCTGAAAATGACACCCGCTGCAATCGTACCGATAAATAATTTTTTCTTCATCTTTATTCCTCCTTGTTTATGTCTATATCTGTACTATAGACGACAGATATTAAAGGACGGCAAAAGGAAGATTAAAATTTGATGAGAATCCTGTTCATTTTTTATCATTTTCAAAGAAACCGTTGGTGTGGTCATCCAAAAGAGACCATCTACGGAGTCGCCGAGCGTAGATGAGCAAGATCCTGTATCGTTTGCCAGTCGATTGCGATAATAAAAAACATAAGTACCACAGGAGGAAATAATCATGACAAAAAAACTGATTCTCGCATCATCGTCCCCTCGAAGACAAGAACTGTTGCAGCAAGTGAATATCCCCTTCTCCCTTCGCAAGCAAGGCTTTGATGAATCACAAATCACCACCAGAGACCCGGTGGAGAAAGTCGAGCAGCTGGCCATACGGAAGGGACGGAGCGTTCCGTTTGAACACCCGGACGAAGTCATCCTGTCGGCGGATACCGTTGTTTCATTTCAAGGAAAAATCTTCGAAAAGCCCGGAAACCAGGCAGAAGCAGCCGAAATGATGAGAGTTCTAAGTGGAGAGGTTCATGAGGTCTATACCGGTGTGATGATCCGCTCCCAGGAGGATGAAGTGGTGATCGTCGAACGCACGGCGGTTGAATTCTGGCCGCTTACCGAGGAAGAAATAAACTGGTACGTCTCCACAGACGAACCCTACGACAAGGCGGGCGCCTACGGCATTCAAAGCCTTGGAGCCATGTTCGTCAAACAGATCACAGGCGACTACTACAATGTCGTCGGCCTGTCCATCTCCCGAGTAACCAGGGAGCTGCGGAGATTTTCGGTATATCCGGAGAAAGGCTGAGGGCCGGGTGCTGGGGTGGCGCACGAGTGCGCCGGCATGCGGTCTGAGTGACTGCGGCTGGCGCACGAGTGTGCGGGCGTGTGGCCCGAGTGGCTGTGGTCGAGGCACGAGTGCGCTGGCGTGTGGCCCGAGTGGCTGGGGCTGGCGCACGAGAAATAGTTACCGCACAGATATTACTCTGTGCGGTATCAATTTCTTTTCTCTCTTTCCGGTAGACTTTTCTTCGCTAAAAGTAACAAATTAGTCAGTCTTTACTTTACATCCGTACTATTCTTTTGATGTAACTCTAATATAATACCCCTCTGGATCTTTTAAACGGAAATCTGTTAACCCCCAATCCCGATTTTGTAACGGTGTATTAATGGGGTATTCCTTACTTCTAATATCATTATAAGTCTTGTAAATATCCTCGACTTCCAACACAATTTCTATGCCTTTACCTCTCGTATCACCTTTTAATGGATGAGTTGATTCAAGTTTATTAATGTTGCCAATACCCAAGGTTACGCTATCTTTCTCTAAAGAAAGATAATCATTCGTTTCTTTTACTATTTCAAAGTCGAAAATGGATATATAGAACTGCTTAACTTCTTCCACGTTAGACACGAATAGCTCCAACCTTAAATTCATGCAGCTCTTCCTCCCTTTTTCTTACATTTAATAATCAGATACATAGGCTTTTTTAAACGCTGCTCATAATTATGTTCATACATAAACCGCTCTCGTACCGGTTTACCTTCTTTAACATCATCGATTAAAAAACCATTATTAATTAACAAACTAAAATAAGTTTCCAACGACCTATGGTATTTTAATATATTAGTTCCTAGCCAATAGGTTTGTCTTTCTCCTTCGGTGAAGTAATTATCCACAAGCCAAGATCCATGGTCCTCATTTCCTTCACTACTTTCATAATTGCTTGTGATGACTGGGTGTTCGACAGAGAAAATAAAAGTTCCTTCATCTTTCAAAACCCTATGAATTTTACCCATCACTTTATTCAGATCGTGAATATAATGTAATGCCATACTTGATATGACTATATCGAATGCTTTACTGCTCCAAGGTTCATTTTCCCAGCAGTCTTCAATATTACATTGCTTCAAAGTAGCGTTGGCAGGTAATTTTTCTCTAGCCATTTCCACCATCTTTTTTGAGGCATCTATTCCACAATAGTAGCCGTCGCTGTTATTCTCCAAAAACCGGTTACCTAATTCTCCATCACCACAACCAAGGTCCAATATTCTTTTCTGCAATACATCACCAGCCAAGTTCATAATATAAGGTTTTTCCAGCGTGCTATTCGCTTCATCAGCAACATTCTTAGATTCAATATATTGGTGTAACCCTTTTTCTGAATTATAAAATTCAGTACCTTTTAAAACCATTAGCTCTACTCCTCTGTATAATTTTAATCTACCTCTATGACTAAGGTTTCCCTAACTTTTTCAGTAGTCTTGGACTTCTCTTCATAAGAAGAGAATGTAGCCAGATAATAACCTGGCCTTTTTAATCCTGAATCAATCGGTGACAAACATTCTCCTTCTTTCATAGAAGTAAAGAATCGTTCAATACCTGGAAATGACTGGATAGTGGAGATACCTTTTATACTATTAATTCTTTTTTTATCATTAACCACTGGTGTTAAAAACTCTGCATACCCGATCCGATTTGATTCATTATTAATTTCTCTTGGAGGTTCTCCTATCGCAATTTCGATTATTGCTTTGAATATGTTGAAATTGTAAGCGTTATTAATACAATTCAATATGTACCCTCCAGGTGTTCTAACAGCGAACTCTATGATATAAACTTGGTTGTTGTTTATTTTTATTTCGAGGTGGATTATACCGCTTTCCATTTTAATAAGGTCAATTAGTTCTGAGTTTACTTTTAATATTTCTCTCTGATGAGTTCGGCTTATATCAGAAGGAACAGTATGTGATTTTTCAATTGGATACTGTCCTTTCAAGATTTCTTTTGTAGTAATATTTTCAAACAATATCTCGTTATCTTGAACTAATGTTTCTATACTATACTCTTGCCCGTCAATAAACTCTTCCACTTGCACGGGAAATTCTAATTCCTGAAGCATCTTCTCATTTTTCAAATCACTTCCACGTTGAATTTCCACCCCTATACTTCCAGCTTTATCAAGCGGTTTTATTACGTAGAGACTGTCGTTGTCTAGATGATTAATTACTTCAGGTACATAAGCAGTGAAATTCTTAGGGACCAGGAGACCCCTGTTCTCCATAATGCTTCTTTGAAAAGACTTATTTTGCGATACACTTGTCGCATATAATCCCGGCGATTTTAACCCTAAAGTTTCCGCTACTATACAAGCACTTCTAATGTGAGGTTCGGAATAACCTATGACTCCATTTATTTCATTTTCTTTATTTATATCCAAGGCCTTTTTCACAATCTCTTCTTCATGGAAGGACGAGAGATAGTACAAGTTATCCGCTTTCCTATATACTTTATCTAAGTTCGGGATATTTAGTTGTTGAGAATCTACCATCAAGGAAATTTCCATGTTCATTTCTCGAGCAGTCTCAATATATTCCAGCCCTTGAAATCCACAACCGATCAACAATAAATGCTTCGTCAAACCCTTCACTCCTTTAATTGGGTAATGTTCTCCTTCCAATGAATCTATCAGAAGCTTGATTACTAGTTGAAGGGGCAACCCATATGTTTTTTGTATATATGCTTAGATTATCATTAGTGACGACGTATATCTTCAGCCAGTAATGATGAGGTTTAGTAGAACTATTGACAAGAAAATCCATTTTGACCTCTGTCCCTTCTTCAGGGGATAGAAGAATAGCTTTTGGATCCGTCTCTCTTTCAATAAGATTATATTTTGATTTCACCACTTCACCTGTGACAGCAACTATTTGATCTTCATTTGAAACATTCATCAGTTTAATGGTCTCGGTGAATGATGCCCCGATTTCTTTATGAGACTCATCATCTATTGTTACTAGAAGGGGATCTTTAGCCGAAACATCGTCCAGGATTCCACAAGTAGGGCAGATGACAACTTCCCTTTCATGTGAAGAATTTGACTTTGCGTTAAGAAAATACTTGAATGTATTGTCCCCGCAATGTCGACAGATAACTTGATTTTTCGTTATCTGTGTCAAGTAGAACAATCGTTTGTACTCTTCGTAAATTAAGTAATTCGTATTTTTAGTCTTGTTCAGTACATAATTCATTAAATCATCATTTACTCTAGTTTCTATCTGATTGATATTTTGGTTTAATTTGTTAACCTTTTTAATATTCCTGATATGATGGTCTTCTTCGTCCTTCTTCTCTAAGTTGTTCTTAAAGAAGTGAAGGTCCTTCAAACACTTCTGAATATCGTTCGTGTTGATTTTTAGATTTTGGAAGTGCTCTATTTTATCTTTGATATTCTCTATTTTTCTATAAACATCTCCCATCACCTCTCCCTTGCCAAATTGTATTTTTATCTTGTCCTGAGGATGGAGAGATAAGATGAATAAATGCAGCTCACTTTTTTCGTAATAAAAAGCAAAATTAGTATTCGGAAGATTTTTATTGGAGTAACAGAAAATCTGCTTTCCTATAAGTTCCTCAGGCATATTTTTTACAACTAAATGAGCAGAAGTGATTTCGGTCAGCTCTATCATATGGTCAAATAGGTCATGAGAATATTCCATTTCCAAAGTGGAGTTTTTATTACTACCAAAGTTCTTCTCTAATTGAATAAATGGATCGCCCATAATCAATATGTTTGCAAAGTCAAGCTCTGCATTTACCACAGAATTATTTAAAGCGTACACTATTTCAGATAAAGAAAAGTGCGCCCTCATTAAGTATTCAAACAATATATTCTGAAAGTGCCGGCCGTCTACCATAAACGGACTGGCAATATAAGCACCAGTCCAACCTGAAACAGCGCGTAACGATAAACTGAAATGATTATCAAATAACGAATTACTGGTTTTGTAGCTAGAACAAGTGTTGGAATACATAATTAAAGATTTAATCTTCTCAATCGGTATGAGTTCCAGTTCGGGAATCAGGCATTCTCCCGTATAATAACAGGAAGGTAAGCCCGGAGGCTTACTTCCTTCGGTCAGCCTGATATCAGATAGGTCTCCTCTGCTGCATAATACAGTACCGTTCAACCAGCTCATATTATCCCTTCCATGCAACATGCTATTCCATAAAAGAAAAGGTTCAGCCGTATGCTTATTAATCTCAGGCCGAGTTGCTTTTGACCATGGAATATAGGTATCACTTTCTTTATCGATATCTTCAAACTCGTTATTAACCGCTACATTTACTACGTCTTTATCTATTCCTTTTGACAATGATGGATAGATTTGCCCCTTATTGATTAAGTCAATCGCTTCCTCCACCGTATGCCCGGTCACCATCGCGATAACTCTTTCTTGTTGGGAGAGCCAAGAGCCACGTACACTTAAACCATCTTCCCATAGTCTGGAGACAATATTGTTTTCTAATACCGATGGTTCACCAATCAGTATGATATGGTCGAAATCGATCAAATCTGATAAATCGGTCTCATTATAATCATACACTTTGCAGTTTCTATAATAAGCAAACGCAGCAGCAACTATCTTCCAGTTCTCATCTTCGCTTGGCACATAAAGGATGGCTCCCTGATAATTAACTTTATTTTTTTCATTCAGCTCATCTATAACTCCTTTTAAAATATTAACATCTACTTTTGCCTCACCACTGTTCTCACAATTACTAACACTAAAATAAGGGGAATCACCAAGCATTTCTACCAAATCCCTTTTCCAGTCTTTTTCTCTGTATTGATTTAGTAAAAAAGGGATCGTGGACTCCTCCGAGCGTATGGTTTTTAACAATTCATAATAATAGGTGCATAGATTAGAGCACAATTTAATGTTCATCGGTCACCCTCCTGGTTGTGCTGAATTTTGTTCTGTCTCATCGAAGTCTACAAAAGTATAGCGAGTATATACTCCCTTATAAAAAACTATACCGAATATCAGCATGAAGAGGCCCAGGGAAAGGAAAATAATTCTGATATCGATACTCTCGGAAACCAGACCCGCTAGCGTCATAGAAAAAGGTACACTAATTTGGGATAATAAAAACAACGTAGAGCCTACCCGCCCTCTATATTTGACCGGGACTATCTCTTGGACCATTGTGTTGTAATTTATGTTGTATAGCATGATCATTCCCATAATGATTAAGAAACTGGCTGCAGCAACCATCCAATGATTGGCCATTCCTAGAGTGATAATCCCAACACCTAGAATAATAATATTCCAAAGGAAGAGCACCGATCTAGTAAAGATGCCTTTCAATTTCACTGCATAGATACTAACCAATACTCCCCCTATTCCACCAGCTGAGTATACAAGGCCGGTTTGAAAGGAATTAGCATTCAATTCGTTTGAAGAATAAAACACCAGCAAAGCCAATATAGGACCGACCGCCATATTTAGGACCATACTTCCAAAAGCTATTTTGGTTAGACCCATGTTTTCTTTAAGAAACAATAACCCTTCTTTTACAGACGCAATGAAACCTTCCGACATGCCTTCAAACTTTTGATACTGTACATTTAATAAAAGAACAAAGCAAAACAAAATGATAAATGCTAATGCATCTATCGTGAAAATATACACGGGGCCTAATAGTCCGATAAGCGCTCCTGCTACGGTCGGACCTAAAAATCGGGAGATAATATTAATGAATTGGAATTGAGAATTCATCGTCGTGTACAAGCTCTTTTCAAACATGCTCGGCAATAGAGCTTTTTCTGAATTGAAATAGAAGCCTCCTACAAAGTTAATTAAAATCGCTACACTATAGATTATCCATTCCGAGAAAAGGTCCAAGGTATATGTAAAAGGGATGATCAGTAAAATAATGGCTTGCAATATTGCAGAAAACATCATAATCTTTTTCTTATCAAATTTATCGGCAGCCACACCGGCAAAAAGAGCACTAACCAGTTTAGCTATATACTCTACAGCAAACACGGTTGATAATATAAGAGCGGACCCGGTTAATTGCAATGCTAGCCAAGGAAGACCAAGTAAATATAAATTATGGCCCAGACTGGATATCAATCGTCCAAGAAACAAAAATACAAAATTTCTATTGCTCCACACTTCTTTTATCTCAGCTTTCACTAGAAAACTCCTTTTCTTCAGAAGAATCAGTCTGCTTTAAGATCGGCGAGAATTTTTGGCATAGTATATCACAATCTCTTAGTGACTCCTTATCGTCAGAAACGTACATGACATGACCAAGACGGCTATAATTGGCTTTTATTGGCTTGACTTGATCTCCTGTTCTAATATTATATTTGATATCCTTTATACCCGGGTTTTTCGTATCCATCTGAGGAAAGCCTCTGACATAATGGCTGGATCGTCCCAGCATAAATTGTATTGTTGCATACCTGCTGTTTGTATCTGGTAGTGGTTCATAGTGTTTACCCAACGCAATATCTACTACAGCTTTATAGTAATTCCATCCATAACTGTAATTAATTAAGTCGGGTATTAAGTCACCGGCTGCTCTTGCCCCAATCTCCATAACATAAAACTCACCATCATTTTGCTGTTTGATTTCAACATGCGCTAAACCATGATCGATGCCTACTGATTTAACTGCTTGGATTGCTATCTTTCTTAACGTGTTTTGGGTAGTTTCTAGTGCGAGACTAGGCAACGTATGTCCTACTTCAACAAAATATCCGGCATCCGAATGGACCTGTTTATCAACAACAGCGATTACCTGAACAGATTGATGCTGAACGATAACTTCCACACTATATTCTTCACCAGCGATATACTGTTCCGCTATCAACTCCCCATTCAAACTACTTCTACAAACTTCCTCATACTTGCTATCAATTTCATCCCTGCTATGAATTCTCGTTACACCAACACTTCCACCGTTATCTGTAGGTTTTAGAATAAGCGGATAGCCAATTCTTTCAGCAAAGGCGTATACCTCTTCTTGCTTTTCCACCTTGTTAAAAAGAGGAGAAGGAATATCGTCCCTGCTAAGTTTTTGACGCATCTTATATTTATTTCTACAGATTCTTGCTGCTTCTTCATCTAAATGGGGTAGATCAAATCTCTTTGCAAGGAAAGAAGCTGACTCCACATCAAGTTCGGAAAGAGTTATAACAGCATGGAAGGGGTTCGTATTGTGGATCTCCTCCAATTCTGATACTAATCCCTGCCACATATTTGGATCATGCGTATCAAAAAAAATCGCTCTATGGACAAGATGTGAATAATTATTATAATAGGTTGCTCCTACATAGGTGATTTGTATCCTGTTCTCTAAAAGTGTTTTAAAAAATCCATTTCTATCGTTTCCCGCTCCAATTACCAGAACATGATGGTTAAACATACGCTATCTCCTTTAAAGCCCTGATTTTCTCGTATATGCTCGGATTTGGCTCACCGAAAATTTCCTTGAAAACATCAGCTAATTCATCATAACTACCAGCTTTCATTGTCACGATTTTTTCATCTCCACTAACCTTTCCTCTAATGAATTGAATGTTTGGATGTTTACTTAACTCATTAATGGCATTCCGATCTATATTAACGGAAAATTCTGTGCTGACCAGACCATTATAATCTACAGAGGTTATACTTTTACCAGCAGCTAACATGACCAGGGCATCATATGGTGATAAGTTGGTAACAGAACTATTTAAATGGCTTAATCCACTTATCCGTGCATTCATTTCATTTACAAACCATCCTTGTTCTGTAACTATTAGGTCAAATTGCAAAATACCAACAAAATCATCAAAATGATTACTTATAAATTCAGTAAGTTTTTCTTTTATACTCAAATATGTACCTTCCTCCAATTGATAGGGTGAACTTCTCATTTTATTTATTGGGTTTTCTTTATCAGTCACCCCTAAGTAGGATGGAGGATAGAACAATATAGCTTCTTTCGTCTTAAGAACTTCCAGCCCACATTCATTTCCTTCTATGAATTCCTCCACTATCAACGGCTGCTGTTTCACTCTTTCTTTAATATCATTTAATTCACTTTCATCATTTACAAAGAAGACTCCTTGACCAGAAGAACTGTGTATTTGCTTTATAACAATGGGTAGAGACAGTTCTTTTTGTAATCTCTCCATACTCAACTTATCACTTGAAATAACATGCCCTCTGCTAATGGGTATATTACTTTCGATTAAATAATGCCGCATTAATGCCTTATCGTATGATAATAACGATGCTTTTTCTCCAGTATTAATCATTTTAAGGTGGGGGAATTTTTTCGCGACAAAGAAATCGCGTATAGCTTCATATTCAAAGTTAGGGTCTGTGCGGGAGATGATGACATCAGGATTCACGCTCTCTATCTTTCTAATTATAGCGGTGTAATCACTTGTGGAACATTGATCAGTACTTATCAATTCCGTATTAATATGGAGGTTATTGGCTTTATTTTTAATAAGCTTATATCCTAGTTCCCCAATTACCAACAAAGTTTTGACCATTCGCTTCACCAATCTCTTAATAGAATAAGTAGCAGAATAACCATTGTGATTATTCTGCTATCTTTATATAGATTAAACTACTGACAAACCTTCTGTTTGATTAAATAGCCTTAATATTTCATTGACTTCTTTGTCATTATTTATCTTATAGATTCCTCCGTCATAAGAACTGCAGAAGACCTCATTGTCAGATGATCTAAGAGCGCTTATCCCATTACTGCTCACTCTGAATGGTGACGTTAGATACTGATTCTCAATATTCCAAATAACTGCAAATCCCCAGTAATCTCCGCTTACAATACTTCCATCTTTGGTGACAGTTACAGATTTAATAGAGTATTTATGTTGGTCATGCTGATCTAATATCCGACCAGTACGAATATCAAAAGCTCTTACCATACAATCCCTGCTTACAACAATTATTCGGTTTCTTCCGGAATCAAGAAAAACATCGTTAGCGATTGCTGTCGGTCCTTTATATTCTTTTTTATTTTTGATATTATTCTTGTCAAAAATGTTCAATTTGCCTTCAGCAGATACAGTTACAGCCAAATGGTCATCGACATCAACAGCTTTAACCGCTCCTTCATTAGCTGCCCAGGAAGAAGTTTGGGTTAACGTTTCTGTACTGATTACATGAACATGCCCTCCATAGGTCCCCACATAAAAAGAATTTGTATATTCATCAAAGTATATCGTGTTGACTGGACCTGTATTTAGCGCAATGTTGGTTTTCTTACCTGAAAAGGTATCAACAATGGTGACTTCTCCTGCATGATCGCCCCAAATGCTATACTGCCCATTTTTGGATATTCCTGCAGCGTTCGTAAGGATGCCTTTGGATTCATGTATTTCTTTCCCGTTCAACCTCAAACGCCCATCATCAGAGGCCGTCACCACATTTTTATCATCGTCCAGATCTAGATCGTTAATAGATGGTGTTGCTAATTCTTCTTTATTATTAATGTGTTTGCCTGTCTTAACGTCCCATTCATTGTATTTCTTTCCGAAGCTTGCACCAATAACTTTCTTTTCATCCGGTGTCCATACCAAAGACCTTTCCCATTGGTATGTGGTTGATTCAAGTACCTGGAACAACTCAAATCCACGAGTTTCCCATATCTTTATTTGATGATCATAACCAGCTGTCAATATATAGTTACCAGTTTGAGAGAATTCTACTTGTTTCACTCCCCTATCATGGGCTGGGAATTGCTGTATAAGCTCAAATGTTTTACAATCATATACCATTACGGTGCCATCATCTCTGCCAATAGCAAATAACCCCAGTTGCTCACTTCCACCAACTGTATCAACTTCAAATTCAAACGGGCCCAATTCTTTTATGAGTTCACCGTTCTCTATATTCCATATGAGTATTCGACCATCATCGCCTGTGGTAAATGCAGAAGAGCCATTTACCCAGACACTGAGGACATCTTTTTCAT
This sequence comes from Virgibacillus xinjiangensis, assembly GCF_042643145.1. NCBI lineage: Bacteria > Bacillati > Bacillota > Bacilli > Caryophanales > Bacillaceae > Virgibacillus > Virgibacillus xinjiangensis. The sequence continues at coordinate 8,345 of NZ_JBHRSA010000021.1, read as the reverse complement.
GCCCCCTGAACTCTGTAACAACCTTCCCTGATACTACATCCCAAACCAGGCATCTTTTATCTCTTGAAACAGACACCAACAGACTGTCATCCCCATTAAAACTCACATCTTCCACATCATCAGAATGACCGAGCAGGGTTTTATCAAGTTCATTCTCCTGCAGATTATATAAATTGATGGAATAGTCCGCAGATCCTGTTGCTAATAATCTTTCTTTATTTGATAAAGAAAGGTTGTTAACTAAATGGTCATGCACCCCTAGCAATTTTGATTTGTCGTTCTCTCTATCCCATATGATAACCCTTTTGTCGTATCCTCCGGTGTATACTTTTTGACTATCCGCGCTACAGCTTACCGCCGTAATAGGTCCTAAGTGCATTCTGATTCCTCCCTGGCATTTAGATTAAATGTCCTGTTTTTTCAATCTTGGTTTGTACATAATAGGCGTTATGTTCCGAAGCCTCAGTCCATAAGGGAATAATCTCTTTAATATCCAATTGGGATTCCAACAAACTGGATATCTTCAAAGGGTTATTAGTTATAAGATTTATAGGCCGATTGGTTAAGTACCCCAGAATATTTATCGCTTCTCCATACTGACGACGATCAACATCCAATCCTAATTCAAGGTTGGCCTCCACAGTATCTAGTCCATCTTGCTGTAATAAATAAGTAAGAGCTTTATTAAATAATCCAATACCTCTTCCTTCATGATCAGTTAAATAGAAAAGAGCTCCAGAACCATTATCTAGAATAAGCTCCAATGATTTTTCGAACTGTCTGCCACAATCACATTTCTTGCTTCCGAATATATCTCCTGTCTGACATATACTATGTAATCTGATAAATGGGGTTATATTTTCATCGTTCAAGTCACCATACACCAGAACAGAAGAATGCTGAAATTCATTAAGATCTTTCCTGACTATCTGATCAATGTTTAATTCCTTTCCGCCTAAAACCTTAGAATCCAGCCAAACAAACCATTTAAAAAATACCGTCTTCTCTCTCACCGTAAGTGGAAGATCAACTGGGCCAACCAGTACTAGTTCTTTATCTTCGTAATTTATTCGTGTGATATACTTTTCCAGGTAGCCAGAGTGTGATTTACTAATTAAACTAATTTACCTCACCTCCTTCTTCCAGTACCTATAGGGTGTCAGAAGCAATAGTATTTTCTTACTCGACTGTATTTTAGCAAAATTAAAATACTTGAAACAGATTATTATGTCCTTATTTTTTCCATTTTTATCCTTATCTAGAGCTCCAAAAGAATTAGTCCTAATAAACTACATTAGCTCGAAATTTTGATACAAATACGTGAGTTAGGATGAACTTTACAAATAACATGGCAATAATTCCTAAATAACAGTTGGAGAAATACATGGAACACTGTAATAACAAACGGGTCAAGGCATAACAAAAGGCATGGCCGGTACACCGAACTCATGCCTAACTAGCTGCTTATTAAATTACCTTGTCTAACTTTTAGGGGTCATTGTATTTCTGGGTATTTTTATATTCAACTTTACTTCTTCAGCTCATTTCTTCCATACTCTTACATTGGTTTTCGAATGGAACATTCCAGGATATCCCCTATAAATTCACTAAAGATGAGACTAATCCTTCTGCCACTACGGATAACGTGGCCATCACGACGGCTACTGTAATGACTCCTAAAATCGTCCAAATGAACACTTGGCCTCTTGAGATCCCGAAACTTGTGGTTGCTGCAGCACCAACCTGGCTGCTGAACAAAATGGTTGATAGAAAGCATACGCCGATTGCGCCGAAGCGGTCGAAGGTTCTTTTTATCCGAGGATTGAATTCCTTGGATGTGTTTTCCCTCTTCCGAAGTTTATTATATAGTGTATGATAGAGCCTATTAATTTGAGTTCCAAAAAATACGAAGACAAGGATACTGACTGCATTTCCAAAAATAGCCAAGATCAGTGCTGCAAACGGTGGAAAGTTAAAAGCGATGATGGCCGTCGGGACAGTCAAAAATACTTCAAGAAAAGGAACCATGCTTACAAAGAATACAAAAAGACATTGAAGTAAAAGGTTTTCCATATAAATACCTCTTTCCCTTAATTAAGTCAACTGACTTAAATACATTATAATACAATTGACTTAAAACATCAAAGGAGTTATACATATGCCCAAGAAAATAGATCATGCTGAACGAAAAGATCAAATTGTAGAAGCAATGTTCCGCATCATTCACCAATCCGGTTTTGAAAAAGCTACATCCCGTGAAATTGCCAAAGAAGCGGGATTATCCTTAGGCTCTGTCCAATACTTCTTTCCAAAGCAAAAGGACATTTATATGCTCGCAATGGACGTCATCTATCAGCGATTCGAGGAGAGGATGCAAAAGGTCGTACAGGAGAATCAAGGAGGATTTGAAAATGCCATCCGCATGATCAAACAAATTGTCCAAGCGAATACAGAAGAAGAAAGAATGGAGAACGACATCTGGATGAAATTTTCCATCATGGCCACCATGAACCCGGAATACCGCGCGACAAAAGATGAATCCCGGGAAGTGAACCTCAATTTCGCAAAAGATGTATTACGGATGCTTTATGATGAAGGGTATATTAAAAGTTCCACGAGTATTGAAGACAGCGCCAATTCGTTAACGATCTTCATCCATGGCCTCGTATTTGAATCTGTCATTTATGCCAGTTTATACGATGATCAGGTCATTGAAACAGAAATCAGAGAGTACCTGCGCAGGATTTGTGATTAACTTGATTACGTCTTCCTTCAAATATAAGAATTACAGGTTAAATGATTGGTTCTCCGGTTCCCCCGTCATAGCGCAGATTTTTTCCGGTCCCTTCTCTACCACCGTACTACCTTATTTCTCTGTTAACAGTCAGGTCAGCAGAGAATCTGTACTCACTCCCCCCTCCGGTGACTTGTATCACATCCTTCCCCAGTGGGAAGATGTATACTAGAGCCAGAACAGAATCTTCCTAGGAGGCGATTCGAATGGAAAAACAGAGAAAGGGAATCAAACGGCATGAATCACTCTATCCGCTTTCCCATCACCACCATCATGCCCTGTTCATGGCGTTGCAGCTGAGAAGGATAGGGACAGAAAAGAGCAAGCTGACCGCGGACGAAATGAAAAACAATCTGGAGTATTTCTGGGAGAGGGACGGCAACCAGCACTTCCGCGATGAGGAGGAGATTCTGCTTCCGGTTTATGCACAGCATGATTCTGTGGAACGCCAGGAGATATCCGAAATGCTGATGGAGCACGTGATCATCCGCTCGCACATACAGCAGATTCTTGCATCAGAGGAGGACCCTACCTCCCTCATGAACCATCTTGGACAATTGTTGGAAACCCATATCCGCAAAGAGGAGCGGGTCATCTTCCCGATGATCGAGAAGGCATTGCCCGAGGAAGAACTGAAGAGGATGGAGCCATACTTGCATGTGAGTGAAGCACCGCCACAAGCCTAGAACGCGATAGTCTTATGGTCACGCCACTTTTTAGAGACAGAAGAACAGACAACCAAAAATGACAGGAAGCAACCTCCCTTTCCGTTGCTACCTGTCATTCTTATTCATATCTGCCATTCTACGAATATCAATGTCGGTTCCGGCTCATCGCTCATGCCGGCTTGTTCTCCCCAAAAAGTAAACACGACCGCCATTTCATCCGTTGTCCACTCAATCGGCTCCCCGCAATAAATCCTGTGCATTGTCCAGCCAATAGGCCCATCAGCCGCCCGTGGATAGCGTAGTATATTTCCGAATCCGTTGCTTCCACTAAACAAGATTTCTGGTTCATTCGGATGTTTCTTTTTGATAAAGCATTCCTCTTTTTGCTTTAAGGAATGAAGGTTTTTATATCAAACATTAATCGAAACATTTTCAAATTCTTTAACAGCAGCTTCTGCCACTTGAACATCATGAGGGACAGTGCTTCCGCTCACCCCTACAGCGCCTACTACTTTTCCATCTTTAAGGAGTGGGATTCCCCCGCCAAATACGACAATACGTCCATTATTCGTCGTATTCAAACCATACAGTTCAGCGTTTGGAGCTGTCGCTTCCGCCAAATTGGATGTTGGCATCTTCAAAGCCACAGACGTCCAGGCTTTATTTTCAGCAATATCGATACTTGCCAGCCAAGCGTCATCCATTCGATGCGTGGCAACAAGATTCCCACCGTCATCCAAGACAGTTATTACCATGGAAACCCCTATATCTGCTGCTTCTTTTTCTGCTGCTGCAATAATCTTTGTAGCTAAATCCAATGTTATTTTACTCATAATGTTAACCCTCCACCTTTAGTTAATTTATAATTCATTTTACTTTTACAAAACGCCATGAGGATCAATCACAAATTTTTTTGCGACCCCACTGTCAAATTCCTCATACCCTTGTGGTGCTTTATCTAAAGAAATCACCGTCGCATTTACGGCTTTGGCAATATTCGCTTTACCGTGCAAAATGGAATTCATTAATGATCGATGATACTTCATAACGGGAGTTTGCCCGGTTACAAACGTATGGGCTTTTGCCCAACCTAACCCGAATCGAATGCTGAGGGAACCTTTTTTGGCTGCTTCATCGACGGCTCCTGGATCTTCCGTTACATATAGACCTGGAATACCTAGTTGCCCAGCCGCCCGGGTTACACCCATAATAGAGTTCAAAACGGTAGCCGGAGCTTCAGTTGCTTCCTGCCCGTGCCCGGAAGCTTCAAACCCAACGGCATCAATGGCACAATCTACTTCTGGCACCCCAAGAATTTGTTCAATTTGTTCTCCTAAGTCATCATGCACGCGCAAATTTACTGTTTCACAGCCAAAACTCTTGGCTTGCTCCAGCCGCTCTTGAATCAAATCACCAACGATCACGACAGAGGCGCCCAACAACTGAGCTGAATGAGCCGCTGCTAATCCGACCGGCCCTGCCCCCGCTACATATACGGTAGACCCTGGTTTGACTCCGGCACTATACGCTCCGTGGAAGCCGGTCGGGAAGATATCAGACAGCATAGTCAGATCAAGAATTTTTTCCATTGCTTGATCCTTATCCGGAAACTTAAGTAGTTGAAAATCAGCATAAGGTACCATGACATATTCGGACTGGCCACCGACCCAGCCTCCCATGTCGACATAGCCATAAGCTGAACCAGGGCGATCCGGATTAACATTCAAACAAACATGGGTGTTTTGTTCACGGCACTGCTGACAACGTCCACAGGCAATGTTAAAAGGGACAGAAACCATATCACCTTTTTTGATGAACTCCACATCCCGCCCTGTTTCCATCACTTCACCAGTGATTTCATGACCAAGAACCAAACCTTCGGGAGCTGTAGTGCGGCCCCTGACCATATGTTGGTCGCTTCCACAGATATTTGTCGTGATCACTTTCAAAATCACACCATGTTCACATTTCCGCCCTACATTAAGTGGGTTGACACCGGGACCATCCCGTAAAATAAGTTCAGGAAAATCAGTGTCCTTCACCTCCACTTTTCCAGCACCTGCATAAGCAACCGCACGATTACCAGGCATTTACACTCCTCCTATGAATTTGATCTTTATTCCCTTTGCTTCCAATAGGTAATACGCAATGTACCTCCTATAATCTATATATTAATTAATCTTTTTAATTTTTAAAATACCGCACTTTCATGTAACATAGTTACCTATAGAATACTTTTGATGGGAGAGGTGGACAATTGCAAGAAAATTTGCGGCAAGAGACCTTGAAAAAAGTGAAAAGCGGGAAATTTAATTGTGAAAAAGAATTGACACTCTCCATTATCAGCGGGAAATGGAAAATTACGATGATTTATCATCTGGGGAAAGGCGGGGCCATGAGATTCAGTGCGTTAAAAAAGTTATTTCCTAAAATAACGCACAAAGTTTTAACGACTCAGCTACGGGAACTTGAAGAAGATGGCATTGTTAAACGGCATGTTTTCCCTGAAGTACCACCCAGAGTTGAATATTCTTTAACAGACCTAGGATCTAGTTTAATGCCCATAATTGACAGTATGTATTTTTGGGGTAAGGAGAATATGAAGCACTTTATGAATAAAGATGATGGAGGCTGAGTGGGAAGAAAGGCTGGAGTTCGAGAGTACTTAAGAGAAGCTCTCCCAGAAGGTGGGAAATGTAAGTAGATGACGGAGGATGTTAAGCAGCGCCTTACTGACGAAGGGATATGAGGAATCAAACAGATAACAACTTTACTCGATTACCGTCTTGGCAGACAACAGAACTAAATGATGTCCAACACCTCAGTGGCGGTATAATTTAGTTTTATTTGCAAGTCATTAATAGTGGCACCTTTTTCCTTTTTAGCAACTCCCAAAACACGCCTTCATGTTTGGAAGTTGCTTTTGTTTTAAAAAAGCGGTTCCGACTACTAAAGGTAGATCTGATGTACATAACACCATTTAATTTTATGAACGCCTCATTCAACTCTTGTTCAAAATCTTCTATTATAAAAAGAAATAACAAGATATAGCAGGGACAAGCACCGCGGTCCATTGTTATGACTTTGGCTAATAGAGCCGGTGAACCTGCCCCTTCATCCCCCTATTTCAATCGAATTTCCAATCCAATTGGCAGGTTTAAGGGGTTAATTCCTGGATTAAGATTATATAGATCTACAAGCGGCACATCTGGATGCGCCATAGCAATCGAATAGAGCGTGTCTCCTGCCTTAATCGTATAGTACTCGTGACCATCATCCACGTTTTTGACTCTGACTTTGGATCCAATTTGTAAATCAAATGGATTCATATTCGGATTCAATACATATAAGTCTGATAAATTAACCTGTTCATACATGTCGGCAATGCTGTAAAAAGTATCTCCAGCAGAAACCGTATGATACCAATCACTTCCTGGTTCCATGATAATTTCCGTTCCTATTTTCAAATGGTAAGGATCAACCCCTGGATTCCACTCATAAAGGTCATAGATTGTTACGTTTTCATGAGACGCTGCAATATTCCAAAGTGTATCCCCTTCCTCCACCGTTACTGTAGACTCTTCAGCATGGCCATGACCTACACCAATTCCTAAAATCAACCCCATAGCTAAAATCGGTGCCATAAGGAATTTCATTTTTTTCATCATTACCCTCCTCCATGTAACATCCATTACATTCATCCATTCCTTTCACCCTCGTAAAAAAAAACGTAATATTTGTAATGTATATGTAATAGACATATGTATATCATCAAGATATCGTGATAATTTAGAATGAAAGGAGGGGACAGGTTCCCCTGTTTTTCAAAGAGAATAAAACGGTACAACTTTATATAATCGTTCTGTTTTGAAGTACAAAATGACAAATAGCAGGTTAAAATGCAGTACATTTAACAACCGAAATAACAACTAAAATAACAATATAATTGGTACTAAATAACGCTCCGAAGTTTTTAATCTCTGAGCGTTTCTTTTTATTGTCTTCTTAAACTAACGGACTTGTTAGCTTAACAAAATTATTTATTCATTTTCCTCCAAATCAATGATGCAATCAGAAGGACAACGCCAACCGAAACTCCAATAGTTTGGTCTAATAAAAGTTCACCAGTTCTGAAATAACGAATAGTAAAAGTTCCTCCAAAAATAACTATTATCGTAATTCCTAATTGAATAAGATATGCGTTGATTTTCATCAAATACCCTCCAATCTATATAATTCCATCGTTACTTTATATTTCACTTAAAGCTTTTCCATTTTTATTCAATAATCCTGCCCCGTTAGTTTAAGTACGTTATTTCACAAACTCTACCTTGACTTTAACATAAAATAACAATTATCCTCTCGGCTTAAAAAAATCAGCATTGTAAATAACATACAAATTCACATTGTAAATAGCATTATGACAATAGCTATTGTCATAATGCTATTTAGGTTGCAACTTCATAGGAAATTCAAGTGTTAAAAACCGACTCCTGGCACCAAAGATTCACCAAGCAACCAACAGGAACGATCAGAAAAATGTTCTTTATCATGGCGAACTACCCAGTCATATATACTATATCACGAGGAAACCGCTAGTAAGATACTACCAAAAAAAGAGGAATGCATTCATTTTATTGAAAGTTATGATAATATAATTCCTAGATAGAATGGTTGGACCTTGGCTCAAGCAGCTATTGCTCCCCGACGGTAAAAATGTCTCAGGAGGTGTAGTTGTATTTGGCAAGTAAAAAATGTAGTAAATGGCAGTTAAAAATGTATGCCACTTGCCACTCCGCATATTAGATTAAAGATCCCTTGTATCGAAAGCTCTCCCCAGTAAACAACAGTAGATGGGAGTGATGAATCAATCGATCAATCAC
>NZ_JBHRSA010000020.1:0-21246 GCF_042643145.1 Virgibacillus xinjiangensis | reverse complement strand
TGTGAAGAAAATGAATTTCAGAAAAATGAACAAAAAAATAAGGCTGTCGAGAACTTTCTCGACAGCCTGAGCGGACAGCTATTGTCCGCTTTTTGTTTGGCTTAGATGATATATCTATTGTCAATCATCCAATTCCAATGTCTCATTAATATCTGTTGCTTCTGAACTTTGCCCTGTCATGCGTTTATAGTAAAAGACAACCTTCTTGATGAAATTTCCTCCTTCCCAGTATTCGGCTGCCTCCACTTTTACCTTTATCAAAATCACATCAGGGTCATCATAAGAAGTTTGCATGATTTTCTCGTATACTTTGCTCCACAATTCCTTCTTCTTGTCCAAATCGTCAACGATTTCCGCCCTTCCACGGACGGAAACATAGGACTTGCCAGCATATGCCACATTAACATCTTGGTTATGTATGATTTCTTCGTATTTACTTGTCTCTTTTTTCGTGAAAAACCATAAGTCGCCATCAAACTCTACTTCTTGTGTTTTCATTGGGCGGGAGACAAGCCCTTCTTCCGTAGCCGTAGTCAACATGGCTGTATCTATATCTTTGATTAAATCTCTTAATGTTTCGATTTCCTCTTGCTTCATCCTGTTGGACACTTCTGGCACCTCTTTTTGGTCATATATTTTCCTCTATGCCAACTTTTATTCAGGGTTTTCCATAACGGTAAGGTTGGTCAGATACAATTTGTTGAAACTGATTCTTACTGGTTTCGTATAGGTAGGTGTGAATGTTCAGAGGAGGGAAGTAAGTGAATAATGGAATACAACTGGAAGATGAACATAATGAACTGGGACTGCATCTTACAAAACAAGTGCAAAAAGAATTGAAGGGGCAATACAGGGTTTCATTTTCACCGTCTACTTTTGCAAGAAGATATGCGAATGAAAACTAACATTTTTTTGCATTAGCGGGTCCGTTAATTCAAGAAGGATTAACGCTATTTTACGTAGAAGGTATTTTCTAATGGAGCAGTTTAGCACCACAAGGGAAAAATTAACCTTATTTTATAGGTAACCCGATACGACCCTATTTTTTGTTTTTGAAGAAAATTAGTTGACTCCGAAAAATAATTTATGGTATTATAATAATTTTGATAAAAACAACATATGTGTTAAGCTTAATAAGGTTACCATATATGGAGGTGGATTTTTTGTTTCAAGTTGGCGATAACATTGTTTATCCAATGCACGGAGTAGGAATAATTAAAGCCATAGAAGAAAAGGAAATCTCAGGGGAAAAACAACAGTATTATGTCATAAAAATGTTAATCAGTAATATGCAAGTGATGATTCCAACGGGTAAAATATTGAGTTCGAGTATACGCCCAGTTACTGACATAACTGCATTAAAACACATCATACACATTTTTCAGCATGGAGAATCAGATAGATTACTGCCGTGGAAACAAAGGTATAAAGTAAACACGGACAAAATAAAAACAGGTAAAATACAAGAAGGTGCTGAAGTTGTACGTGATTTAATGCGTATGAAGAAAGAGAAAGCGCTTAATACAAGCGAAAAAAAATTGTTTGATAACGCACATGAATTTTTGATTAGTGAACTGAGATTGATTAAAGGGATCACTAAAAATCAAATAGAAATTTTCTGTTAAGGTTAATTATAGGTAATGTATAACAACTCCCAAAAGTATCCTGAATTTTTGGGAGTTTGATTATTATTAAAGGTAAGTTAATTCAAAGACATTCAGCTAACTTTTAGAACGTTGGCATTCACTTCCCCAATCAGTGGAAATAACTCCAGACGTTAAGTTTATATGGAACAGTTGCGAATGCACGTTGAACCAGTGATGCATCCTTGTTAGGACCAGCACTGTATTCTATTATTTCACGGTTATGTAAGTCGCTAGAAACGAAGCAAGGGGACGGATCGTCTGCTTGCTATTTACAATTGTTACAATTAGGGAGCAGAGAATCCTGTCTAGCTCTTCCAAAAATCACATGTAACGAGAATAGGGATAGCTGAGAGAGTAGCTCTTAGCTATTTTTAAATTGTGCGAATATGAAGATGCAAGAAAGGAGGAAAAATTGCTGCACAGTACAAATATACTGTTATTTAATTCGACATCTACATGTGCTGAATTTGTGAAGGAATGTACTTAAAGTAACAGGGCAGGAGCTGAATAACAAAGATTTGAATCATATTAGGTTTAGAGGTGATATTTTATGAAACGGTGGTTATTATTTATTTCGATATTTTTAATGCTGTTTGGAGTTATAGGGTGTTCATCTGACCAAAGTAACAATGAAAAATATTATGTACTTGTTGTACAAGGAGATGAAAATATAAGTGATAAGTTTGGAGAATTCGCTGGGAACCCAGTTTTGGAATTGGAATATCTCACCAGTTTGGAAGTTGCTAATGAAAAGTATCCTGAAAATGAAATTGAAAGAGCACCAGCGGTATTTATTTTTGAAACTGGTGGTGGGGAAATGAAAAGATTGGAATTCAAAACATATAATGTTGATGAAGCAATTGATTTTTTAAAAGAAGCAAAAGAGTAAGCTTTTTATTAAACAAACGGGTGAGGGTCTTCAGTAAGGGGTGAATTTTCATGGAAATAATACTTATGTTTATTGCAGGATTCATAGTTTTTATTCTAGCTATAATAGCGATTATTAAAGGAGTAACTCATAGAATAAAAAGTCCAACTGATGATTTAAAAGAAGAAATTTCAAATCTTAGAAAGAGGGTCGATGAACTTGAAAATGAAAAGAAAAGCTAATTACAATTACTCTGTTCAATTAATAAAGTCGGGGTGATACCGTGTCGATCAAAGGGCTAAATCATTTTTTATTTTCAGTATCTGACTTAAATAGTTCCATTGAGTTTTACCGGAGTGTTTTTGATGCTAAGTTGTTAGTTAAAGGCAGAAACACCGCATATTTTGATTTGAATGGAATGTGGCTCGCTCTGAATGTTGAAAAAGGCATACCTCGTAATGAAATAAGCCAATCATACACACATATAGCATTTTCCATTGAAGACACTGAGTTTGATAAAATGTACAATAAACTAAAGGATTTGAATGTAAACATATTAACAGGCCGTCCGCGAGATGACCGAGATAAAAAATCTGTGTACTTTACTGATCCAGACGGTCATAAGTTTGAGTTCCATACAGGAACGCTACAAGATAGATTGGATTACTATAAACAAGAAAAGCCACATATGGAGTTTTTCGATTAGTAGCATTCCTTCATAATCGAACCGGTTGTTTTAAATCAAACATGGAGTTGATTACCTTGGATAAAGGTAACCCCTCAAAATTAGAAAAATGGAGAGAGAAATATGCAGCTTTAGTTGTTGCATCAACTTGTTTCATTAGTTTAATCAATAGTTGGGGTAATAATTGGGTCCTTACAGGTATTTTAGGTCTAGGTGTATTAGTTTGTGGAACGATAGGAGTTTTTGATATTAAGCGAGCCATTCAAACCAGAAATAGATTTTAGAGTAAGAGCTTACAATAGAGAGAAGGTGGCTACATTGAAAAAATATATGATCTTTGCTGGCAGTTTTTTATTATTATTTTCTTTATTCCAGTTTTTATCCGGACTGCTTTTAACGTTTATGTATACCCCTGATCCATCAGACGCTTGGAATTCGAGTGCTACTCTACCCCGAGAAACTGTTATTAGGAGTGATCATTCCGATTTCCTGACATTGCTCATTGCTTTTGTTTCAGTAACTATTGCTTATTTTATTCCAAGGATGATTTCAAATAAGGCTGACAGCACCAAATAATCTATTTCATGAAGATATTGTGACCAGGAAAATGAGGAGTTGTCGTTATGACTACTCCTATTTTCATATAGAGCAGGTTCATAAAGTGCTTTTAATAGAAGGTGAAGAATGATGATGAAATTAAATTTACGACATTTGTTTGAATGGTTGGTCTAATCGGTGCATGAACGGATGGCATAATGATCGGCGTCATTGCACTATCATTTTTATAAAGAACATATGGCAATAATGAAAGGCAGTTGAGTTGAGTGTATTGGAAATTAAGAATACCTCTATTATTGGGGGTTATAGGAGTTATTTCGGGATTTGTTCAAAAGCTACCAAACCCCTCTTTTGTAAACATTCCGTACTTTATAAGAAGTGCTGTATTTATCGGTCTCATTGGTATTATATTTACTATTTTAGAGAAAACAGATGTGAATAATAGAAAGATTCATTTTACAATCGGTGTTGCGATCATCGTTTTTGGTATTATTTTTGATTATCTAATGGCGTAGTTCGTTTATTGTATTAAAGGGTGCATTTCATAACAAGAGATAAAAGGGGGATCATATGATACATCATATGATCCCCCTTTATGGCCTGGATTTTGAAAAATAATACCCAACGATAGTGTGCGGTTTCACGCAAACATCACCACGGGTGACTGCTTATTATATATCTTTCATGTACTTAAGTTAATTTAAGATATGTGCTTGCAATTCTTTTACTCCGAACGCTAGAGCTTGGTTCACATCTGCAATATATACATCTAATCGCCCATCTGTAATCGCACCTCCACGATCTTCACAAGTATATGTCTCGCCTAGGGCTGGAATATGTATGGTAGTTCCAAAAGAAATTGACGGCGGGCATGCTATTGTTTGACCTTCCTTTACTGTGGTGCCTGATGCGGTAACACCGTAAGCAGGATCACCTGGCCGTTTCCCGGTTGACTCATACCCCGCTGTATACGCAGTAACTGTAAACTGTTGTCCGTTTCCACCCGGTAGCGTTATAGTTTGTCCAGGAAAAATGGTATCTGGATCTTCTATAGAAGGATTGGAAGCGAGTAATGTATCGATTTCCACCTTATGATTCATAGAAATCTTTGATAATACGTCTCCTGGTTGAACTGTATATTTACCGTGAGCAGATGTTGCATCAGGTAACAGGAACAGTCCAGCTGTTAATAATGTTACTAGAATAATATACTTCATAAAAAAGAACCCTCCAAATATGTTTTCGTAATATTATTCGGAATTCCAACAGTCTTATTTTAGGGGTGTAATAGGTTTGATAATCACTTGTAATATGAGAGATGTTTTTTTGTAGTAGAGGGGAAAGAGCCTTCTCCTGTCAGCTGCCTAGCATCTTGCTTTTTCCAAACAATTCTTCGAGGGACATCGTCTGGTCTATATGATTACATAACAACAGTCCATTCTTTTGGGGCATTACCGGATTAACAGCGTGGAAACGTGGAATATATGTAGTGTTAGTAATGTTAGGCGAAAGAGGTACCGATAGAACATTGAGGAAGGCGGGACATCTGGAAAAGGAACATGACTCTGTGCCACCAGAGGAAAACTGTTCTAGGTTCTTTATTTACAGCGCATACTAAACACAACACATAAACAGCAGGAGGAAATACGTCATGCAATTAAATAGTACAACAAGCTGCTTCAGCGAATTCGATGTGCTGAAGAGAGTCATTTTGTGTCAGCCTCAATATATGGCTATCCGGCAGGTGATCAATGAAACCCAAAAGGAATTTTATGAAGAAGGGTTACATATTGAACGTGCATTAGAACAGCATCGGGAGTTCGTACGGAAATTGAATGAGTATGGTGTGGAAACCATATTGCTCCCTTACCATAAAAAATATCCAGAACAAGTTTTCACGCGTGATATCGGCTTTACTCTTGGCCAAACCATATTTGTCGCTCAGATGGCACATGATGTCCGAATTGGTGAAGAAAATGTGTTGAAAGTTTGGCTGGAAGATGAGGAGATCTCCTATTACAATTTAATTGGCAATCAGATCGAAGGCGGCGATGTCATCATTGATAGAGATACGATTTATATCGGATTGAGCAATCGTACAAATGAAGCGGCTGTTGATCATTTAAAGAATTTATTAGGGTATCAATTTGATGTGAAGGCCATTTCTTTTACGGAAAAATATTTACACCTGGATTGCGTGTTTAATGTTTTATCCCCAGAAGTAGCTCTTATTTATCCAAATGCCCTTTCAACAGAAGATCTCGACCTTCTTTCCTCGAGATATGAGCTTATTGAAGTTACAGAAGAAGAACAATTCACATTAGGAACCAATGTATTGAGTATAGGGAATAACACAGTGTTCAGCCTTCCGGTTAATGAAAAGGTGAATGAGAAGATGCGGGAAAAGGGATTTGAAGTCATCGAAATAGATTATTCGGAGATTATTAAATCTGGAGGATCTTTCCGGTGCAGTACATTGCCTATATTGCGGGTATGAGAAACTGCAGAGGGTAGGGGATTTAACAATTAGGGGAAAGAGAGCCTACTGATTGTTAAATCCCCTTTATGATCATGGCTTAACAGCTTTAAATTCGTCAATGGTTTCCGGGGTGTTTTTGCCTTCTTTTCCTTCGAAGAGGTCGAGATTGACAGTCACATCCATACAGCCAAGGTATCTTCCGTTTTCATCACGTACTGCCATGAATTTTTGGTAAATCTGACCAGATTCACCACTGCGCTTAGGGAACCAAAATTCCCATTCATCGCGTTTTCCTGTATGGAAATCATTCAACAACTTTTCAACGTGGTGAGCCACTTTCGGGTGAAGCTCAAGCACGTGGCGGCCAATCGCTTCCTTCCGGCGACCATGCACACGGTTTGGATTATTTGAATACCAGCGGAAAATATCATCGGCATCACAAAAGCCCATTTCAAATGGCAGTAGATTAATGATGGAATCCAACGTGCTTGCTCTGATCGCCCCGGTTTCAAAATTAATCACAGCTTCAGGACTGATTAGTTCGGACAATTTTTGTTCAAGCATATCTAAATCTCTCCTTTAAGAATAGAATTTTATAAATAATAGTAAGCATAGACTCATCTGCTAATAATGCTATATAGCAGGTATGGACTTATAAAAGAAATCCGGTGCAGCCGTTCCTCTGATCACAGCTGAACTGGCGTTTACATGTTTTTCGCATATTGCTCATCAGGGATCTTATTCAGCATGACATATAGGCTTACGTCAGATGACCCAGTACTGGCAAATGCCAGCTCTTCATCGCCATTACATACAAGAACGTCATCCTGTTGTACAGGAACTTCTTTCCTATCTATGGTAAATGTACCTTCACCCTGTAGGACAAGTAAATATACATTGGAGCCAGGATGCTTATGTGCAGGCAAAGTTTGACCAGGTTCAAAGTTAAGCACAAACACCGTACTTTTGTCCTCTTTAAAAATAATCCGTTTCGTAAACCTCTCCTTATTCATTTCCATATATTCGTTAAGGTTTTGTATTTTCATGTCAACTTCCTCCCATTTGATGAATCATAAGTAAATCTGACTTTCTAACCAAAGTATATTCTAATAAACGGATAAAAAAATTGACCTAGGTCAATTTTGGAATGATTGATCTCAAAATAGCAGGGTTTTGAGCTAAACAGGCAAGATAGACTGAAAATTTTATTCCAGCTCCATCAGAGTCAGCCGATTAGTAACCAATCTATCGACTTGATCCGACATCTTCCTCCAAAAATCTCTTTATCTTATTGACAAAAAACTCACTCGAGTATAAAATTGCTCATTACTAACAAAAATTTTCTAATTTAATAATTTTACTTATCAAGAGTGACTGAGGGACAGGCCCAATGACGTCCGGCTACCTCCTTTTAGAAGGAAAGGTGCCAATTCCTGCAGAATAATTCGGATTTATTCTGGGAGATAAGGCGAAATAGACATACAGCCTCTTTCCCATTGGAAGAGGTTGTTTTGTGTCTATCAAAATTTATTAATTAGATACAAGGGGGATAGAAGCCAGGGGACAGTATTGGAAAAAGCCGAGTATTGCTATGGTAATACGGACGTTATTATATGTACCGTTATGCGAGGGCACAGTCGTTTAACTCAACGAAAGAAAATACACACAAGAGGTGAACAACTATGCAGGAAGAAAATAAAAGTAAAAAATTGCTGGATCGGATTCCACATCCACTTGCTCTATTGTTTTATATTGTAGTTGCTGCAGCTATTTTGACGTATATTATTCCGGCAGGATCTTATGAAAGGGAAGATGTGGATGGTGCCACTCGGACTATTCCTGGGACGTTTGATTTCATAGAGAGTAGTCCGGTTGGGATTCTCGATTTATTTACGGCAATTCCAGAAGGTTTCCAAGAAATGTCCGATATCGTCTTTGTCACATTCGCGGCTGCTATGATGTTCGGACTATTGGAAAGAACGGGGATGCTGGAAAACACAGTAGGGACCTTCATACGGAAAGTTGGTATGAACAGGCGTTTCCTTGTCGTTGTCATCATGACATTCGTTTATGGATTTTTCGGGATATTTGTAGGGCTTGAAAATAATATCGCCCTTATTCCAATCGCTGTATTAGTAAGTGTTGCAATTGGCGGAGATGCCATGCTCGGGGCCGGTATTGGAATTGGGGGTGTGCTTGTAGGATTTGGTTTATCTCCATTCAATCCTTATACAGTTGGTGTAGGACACAAGATAGCGGAAATGCAACTCTTCTCAGGATGGCTTTTCAGAAGTATTTTGGTGTTTGCTATATTATCCGTATTAGCTTATTTTAACGTAAGGTATTTCAAAAAGATTTTAAAGAACCCGGGTAAAAGCCTGGGGTATGACATAGATACTCAAGACATGTCACTCAGCAAACCGCTTGATACATATCACATGAGAAAAAAAGATATTGCCATGCTATTGGTATTCATCTCTGGGATCATTATCATGCTCACTGGTATCTTCACCCAAGGATGGTATATCAATGAAGTAGCTGCGATCTATCTGATGATCGGGATGGTCTGTGGACTGATTGCTGGGTTGAATGGCAGTGAGATTGCCAAAGTATTTTCCAAAGCGCTAGAACCTAGTGCATTGGCAGCTATCTTGATTGGGGTGGCAATGGCGACTCAAGTAGTGATGAACCAGGGTAATATCAGTGATACAGTTGCTCATGGCCTTGTCTCTGTGCTGGATTATTTGCCAACAACACTAGCGGTCTTGTTCATGACGGTAGCCCAGTCGATCATTAATATTCTGATTCCTAGTGGGAGTGGACAAGCAATGGTGACACTGCCGATCATGATTCCGGTCGGTGATATGTTGGATATTACACGGCAATCGACCATTTTAGCATTCCAAGTCGGTGATGGCCTTACCAATTTATTTTCCCCAACATTGGGCGGGCTGATGGCAATGCTTGGTTTATGCAGAGTACCTTATGGAAGATGGCTTCGTTATATTGTCCCGTTTGCCATCATAGCACTCTGTATCGCTTGGATTGCCTTGGTCATCAGTGTATTGATTAATTGGGGTGGCTCCCTCTAAAATAAAGTTTACTTTGTTGGATGGTTGGTCCAACTTGGTCCGTTGTACGTAACCGTTTGGTGTTCATCACCAGACGGTTTTATTTGTATAGGATTGTTTATATCTGATAGATGCTCCACTTCCGTTTGGTTTGTTAACGGCTCTGTGGTTCATTGAAGTCTCTATAACGTAAACTCTGTTGCCGGTAGGAATTTTGATAAAATAATAGAAAGGGTATAGGTTGTTACATAAGCTGCTAACAAGGAGGCCAGGGTTATGAGGATCTATACGATCGGGCATTCCGGCCATGACAAGCAACATTTCCTGCAGATGCTCGAGGCTGCTGGTATCGAATATGTAGCGGATATCCGTGCTTTTCCTGCCAGCCGGAAACACCCGCAGTTCAACAAGGAAAGCATGGATGATTGGCTTGGGGAAGCGGGCCTCGACTACCGTCATTTCTCATTGCTCGGTGGCAGGCGGAGCCGGTCAGGCGAGATTGGAGAAGACTTAAATGCTGGCTGGAACAATCGCTCGTTCCATAACTATGCGGACTATACATTAACGGAAATGTTCCAAAATGGACTGGAGGGTTTACAGGCTGAGGCCCGAAAGAAGAATCTCGTCTATATGTGCTCCGAGCGGCATCCAGCCAGGTGCCATCGCCTGTTGATCAGCAACTGGCTGCAGGCGAATGGCTGGGACGTTTTCCATCTGATCAAAAACTCTGAAGGCGAAACGGAATTGGTCGGTCATGAGCTTGGCCGGTGGGGTGCGATGCCTATTGTGGAAAAGGATGGAACCGTAGTGTACCCGATGCTTGGGGATTAGTGGGTGTCTTGTTCGCCTTCTATCTAAAGATTCTTCGTTTTACATTTCTCAACATATATAGGGAAAGAGAAGTGGTCACGACCATGATACAGCTCAGCCACCTGAAAGCCCATCGCCTGCCTCTGAAGAGGGAGGGCGATGGGCTTTTTGCATTCCTGTGGGTATAGCCGTAAGTTATAACGAGTTATTAGTTATAACCGTTACATTATAGCGTTTGGGCTGTGTTACGATATATATAACAGATAAACAAATATGAATATTGGGAATATAGAGTTATTTATCGTCTTATAAGAGAAGGGAAAGGAGTGGTAGAATACATGGATTTACTGACAGAACTGGAGAAAGGATTTCTGATTGGCGACGGTGCAATGGGCACATTGCTTTACTCATACGGTATTGACCAGTGTTTTGAAGAATTGAATCTGACGCATGAGGAACAAATCACCAACATTCACAAGGCTTATATTGATGCCGGTTGCAATATCATCCAAACCAATACCTATGGGGCGAATTATGTGAAATTGGCGCGTTTTGGCCTGGAAGACAAGGTGAAGGAAATCAACACAAAGGCTATTCGAATCGCCAAGCAAGCAGCGGCTGGAAAAGATGTCTTTGTATTGGGAACTATCGGTGGCATCCATGGAACAAGGTCCTCCCAAGCATCGAAGGAAGAAATCAAGAGAAGTTTCCGGGAGCAATTATATTGTTTGCTTCTGGAGAACGTCGATGGGCTGATGTTAGAGACGTACTACGATTTAGAGGAATTGCGGACCGTTTTGAAAATAGCAAGGAAAGAAACAGATATCCCGATCATCGCCAATGTTTCGATGCATGAAGCAGGGATTCTGCAAAACGGTGTTCCTTTAGCAGATGCCCTGAAAGAATTAGAAGATCTGGGCGCAAATGTGGTCGGGATCAATTGCCGGCTTGGGCCTTTTCATATGATCGAGTCATTAAAAAATGTTCCATTGCCGAAACATGCGTATCTTGCGGCATATCCGAATGCCAGCCTGCCTAGTTATCACGAGGGTAAATTGGTTTATGAAAATGAACCGGATTATTTCAGGGCATGTGCGAAGGAGTTTCGGGATGAAGGTGTCAGGCTTCTGGGCGGCTGTTGCGGTACGACACCGAAGCATGTGGAAGCATTAGTGGAAGGTGTCCGCGGTTTGACCCCATTGAGGGAAAAAGAAGTGATCACCAAAGAAGCGCCAATGGAAATCAAGGACGTACAGGGGAAAGAAGAAGCTTCATTGACAGATATCGTGAAAGAAAGGCATAGCATCATCGTGGAGCTGGATGCACCAAAACATTTGGATACAACGGAGTATATGAAAGGGGTCCAGGTGTTGAAAGAGGCAGGAGTCGATGCAATCACTCTGGCAGATAATTCGCTGGCGACACCGCGAATAGCCAATTCGGCTGTTGCCACGAAAATCCAGAGGGAATCGGGAGTCAAGCCACTCGTTCATTTGACATGCCGGGACCGCAACTTGATTGGACTGCAATCACACTTGATGGGGCTGGATACCGATGGCATTCATGAAATATTGGCCATCACCGGGGATCCGACCAAAATTGGCGACTTTCCAGGAGCTACATCGGTGTTTGATGTCACATCTTTTGATTTGATCAAAATGATCAAGCAACTGAATAAAGGGATTTCGTTCTCGGGCAAATCCTTGAAAAAGGCAACAAACTTTCATGTCGGTGCTGCGTTTAACCCGAATGTAGCGAGAATCGATGCGGCCGTTAAACGAATGGAAAAGAAAATAGATTGTGGTGCGGATTACTTTTTGACGCAGCCCATCTATAGCTGTGAAAAAATCAAAGAATTATATGAGGCAACCAAACATTTGGAACAGCCGATGTACATTGGAATCATGCCGCTTACATCTTCACGCAATGCCGAGTTTCTCCACAATGAAGTACCAGGCATCAAGCTGACGGATGATGTCCGAAATAAGATGCAGTCCGCTGAGGGGGATAAAGAATACTCCGCCCAGATCGGTCTCGAAATAGCGAAAGAATTGATTGATACCGCGCTGGAGCACTTCCATGGCATTTATCTAGTGACACCATTCATGCGCTATAAGATGTCAGCAGAGCTGGTCAGATATATTCGGGAAAAGGTCCATTTGGATGAGGAAATCGAGGATGCGAAAACAAGCTTGATATAACGATGGAGGAGGATGAAAGATGCAAAATATAATCAGTTCAAATGTAGGATATCCGAGAATAGGGGAGCAAAGAGAATGGAAAAGGGCATTGGAGAGCTATTGGAAAAAGGAAATAACGGAAAAGGAATTATTGGAGAGAACCGATGAAATCAGACTGGATAATATAAAGAAACAGAAGGAAAAAGGAATCGATCTCATTCCGGTCGGGGACTTTTCCCTATACGATCATGTGCTGGATACTTCGGCAATGTTTGGTGTTATTCCGGAACGCTTTGGCTATGAAGGAGGGAAAGTGGATATTGACACATATTTTGCTGTTGCTCGCGGGACACAGCAGGCGGTTGCTTCCGAAATGACCAAGTGGTTTAACACAAACTATCATTACATTGTTCCGGAGCTGCAGTCTGTTCAGCCGGAACTCACGGAAAATCGCCCGTTAACCTATTACAAGGAAGCGAAAGAGAAGTTGGGGGTCGATGGAAAACCAGTGATCGTCGGGCCGATTACGTATCTACAGCTGGCAAAAGGATATGATGAAGCGGATTTTTCCAGCTTACTGGACAAATTCCTTCCATTATATGTGCAAATTTTAAAAGAGCTGGAAGATGCAGGAGCAACTTGGGTGCAGATCGATGAGCCGATTTTTGGAACCGAATTGTCTGAAAAGGTATTAGATCAGGCTAAACAAGTATATGAGACCTTTCAGCAAGCTGCACCCGAATTGAAGATCATTTTACAAACGTATTTTGAGCATATCGTGAATTATAAAGAAGTAACGTCTTTCCCAGTGGAAGCCATCGGGATGGACTTCATCCAAGGGGATTCGCTGGCATTACTCAAAGAATTCGGTTTTCCCAAAGATAAAGTGCTTGCCTGTGGGGTGATCAATGGGCGTAATGTTTGGAAAGCGAATGTGGAAGAAAAGCTGAATCTGTTGAATGAGATCCAACATCATATTGGAGAGAGTCCCATCATTGTTCAGCCATCTACTTCCTTGCTGCATGTGCCTGTTACGGTCAAGCTGGAGGCACAACTTGATTCCGGGGTGAAGGCTGGTTTAGCTTTTGCGGATGAAAAACTAGAGGAAACGGTGATCCTTACGAAAGGCTTGCTGCAAGGAAAAGATAGCATTCAAAAGGAACTGGAAAAAAACCAAGCAGAACTCAATCACTTCAACAAGGAAACCGATCGAAAAAATGAACGAGTCCGTCAAGCGCTAAAAGAGATAGAAGCGTCGGGTGCTTCAGCTGTGGAACGCGGCCTGCCGTTTAAAGACCGAATCAAAGAGCAGCAAAAAGCCCGCCATCTGCCAATCCTTCCGACCACCACCATCGGAAGTTTGCCACAGACATTTGAGGAACGAAGAACACGGACAAAATGGCGCAAAGGCGACATTACCAATGAACAATATGATGCGTTCATTAAAGGGAAAATAGAAAAGTGGATCAACATCCAGGAAGAATTGGGATTGGATGTACTGGTCCACGGGGAATTTGAGCGGACGGACATGGTGGAATATTTCGGTGAAAAGCTGAACGGGTTCGGCGTGACGAAATTCGGCTGGGTCCAGTCATATGGATCCCGTTGTGTGAAGCCGCCGCTCATATTTGGTGATGTGTCCTTTGATCAGCCGATGACAGTCAAAGAGACGGTGTATGCACAGTCCTTGACCGATCGACCAGTGAAGGGCATGCTGACAGGCCCGGTAACCATTCTGAATTGGTCGTTTGTCAATGAGGATGTTCCGCGTGATACTACACAGAACCAGATTGCCCTTGCTTTGAGGGAGGAAGTGGAAGCGTTAGAGCAAGAAGGCATTCACATCATCCAAGTGGATGAGCCAGCTTTGAGAGAGGGTCTTCCGCTTGATAAGAAGAAATGGAAAGCATACCTGGACGCAGCAGTATATGCCTTCCGTCTAACAACATCCTCTGTAGAGGACCGGACACAAATCCATACACATATGTGCTACTCAGAGTTTCATCATATTTATGAAACGATCGATGGGCTGGATGCAGATGTGATTTCGATTGAAACATCCAGAAGTCATGGAGACATCATTTCCACCTTTGAAGAGAACACGTATGATAAAGAAATTGGCCTTGGGGTCTATGATATCCACAGCCCGCGGATCCCGGATAAAGAGGAAATGAAACAAAACATCCATCGTGCATTGCAGGTGATTTCACCGAAGCAGTTCTGGATCAATCCGGATTGCGGTTTGAAGACGAGGAATGAAACGGAAACGGTTGGTGCTTTGAGAGAAATGGTCAAAGCGGCGGAGGATGTCCGCCAGGAAGTGTTGCAGAAGAAATAAATATCATTCAAGGAAAAAGCCTGAATCCGCTGTGGTTCAGGCTTTTTTGGTCTGGCGAGGACTTTTCGGTATCTCCAGGGTCCGAGTCGCCGAGAAGTCCAAGTGAATAGGAGAAAAATGAAAGTCGTTTCATAGGTTTGCTGAGAAGAATCGTCTCACCACAGGAGGTACCTTATTTCCTATTTTCATCAGGAAGGGTTGTATTATTCTGAAATCAACCGTAAGAGATTGGATTTTTATGTTAAAATGACTGGAGAATCTCAGGTCTTGTTGAAAGAGACGTGAACCATCTAAATGTTCAGGGAGAGGGATGTGTATGAAAAGAGCAATCTGGTTAATCGTTTTCACTTTGATGGTTGCATTTTTATCTGCTTGTACGAATAATGCGGATGGTTCAACAGAAGCAAATGAGAATAATATGGTTTTTGCCATAACCAACCATGCTGATTTTGATTTTTACGGGGTAGAAATCAGCACGGATCAAACCACAACCGGTATCAGTAATGCGGACGGCTCTAGCATTCAATATGGGGACACACTTACGAATGAATTCAAGGATCAGGATGATATGGATTTAGATTTGGAAGGTGAAGCTATATTTGAATTTGTATTGATAGGGGAAGAGGAACAAAGGGTTTCATTGAATGAAATAACCATCGATTTAGCAGCAAACAAGGAATACTCCTTTGAAATTACGGGTGATTCGATAGATGAAGCTAGTATAAATAGAGTAGATTAACTTTAAAAAGAACTGTACCAATTGAGGGGTACCTTATATAAGCGTGTCAGCATAGTATACAAGGGGCGAAAGGGGTTGATGCCATGGCCATTCTTGCAGAAGTGTTGCGTACCATTTCATACGTGATACTTATCATTAGTGCTGGGTTCTTTTTTCGGCATTTGGATAAGACTAAAAAGCAAAGGAAACTTTTGCCCTTTGAATCTACCATGTACATACTCCTACAGATTGCATTTATCCTCTTTGCGATCAGTATGTTGATTTCGATAGTTAGTCATTGATGGTGAGATTCATATGTAACACTCCCTTCAACTAGAAGATAAAATGATGCTTAGATAGGTGGGTTTTTTTTATGGAGTGGCTAATGGACGTTTTTCTCGGTGTCGGGATTGTTTTCTTCATCTTATGTTCCTTTGCCTTTGTGAATTTCCTGAATAAAGGTTGAATTCGGTCGTTTATGTGTGCTGCCTAAGGACAGAGTTATTACACAAAAGGGAGTGAATGAAGTTGGATTTTATTATTCCAGTGATCGCCGTATTACTGGTTGTTTTTATTTTATCGCTGACTTCCAGGAAGAAGGACAAAGTGGACAAAGGCTTTACCTTCAATTACTACAGGTTATCTTACAGAAGAAAGATGCTCAGAACGTTCATCAATATTCCTATCATGGTTTTATTGGTGATCCTTGTGTATCGTTCGACAGATTGGAAGATAGGCTCAATTGTGCTGTTGGGGTTATTACTTTTTGTCGCCTTTTTGGTCCAGCTGATCTACAACTACCGTATGTGGAAAAGAAATGAAACGTAAATTATTGTGGAAAGGAAGGCTGGAATAGGAGACTTGCTGCCATAGTAAATACCCGGTGGAGATAAGGAACAAGAGACACTTTGGATATTTTGTAGAAAAGAAGGTATCTTTTGTGAGTGGCACGTGCTATACTATAAATAACTTAATTGTTCGTGCTAGCAATACAGGATCTATGTATAACTTTATCATGAATATCATCGTCTTGGATTATTAACAGAACAACCAAAGTAATATACGTGCACTATGCACAATGGAGGAATTATCTATGAACACAGGTTCAGTAAAATGGTTTAACGCAGACAAAGGTTTCGGTTTCATCGAAATTGAAGGTGGAGACGATGTATTCGTACACTTCTCAGCAATCCAAGGCGAGGGTTTCAAGACTTTAGAAGAAGGTCAACAAGTTTCTTTCGATATCGAAGAAGGCAACCGTGGACCACAAGCAGCTAACGTTGCTAAACAATAAATCATAGTGTAAAAGCTCTTCTGTTACAGAAGGGCTTTTATTTTTGGTCGTTTGTCGTATAAATAGATCGATCGAACGGAATGTTCTACATTTGAAGCCCCAGTAAAATTTCTCTATACCTATGTCGAACATAAACATACTTTCCATCATTCTTCTTGTAAAGCAAAACTTCAGCAAGATGCTGAAGTTTATTTATTGAACGTCTCTGGAAACTGTTTCACAACGGCCTCAGAGATAGCATCCGCCATTAAGATGATATGGGTGACACCTTCATCAATCGCAACAATCCTTTCGTCCCATTCTTTTTCTAAGCTTGCTAATAAGTCATCTGTTACCAATTCTAAATGCATATCCAATAATTTTTTAACCTCTTCATTGCTAAGGTGTGGATTAGCATCACTAAGGAAGGCCGCTATATCATCCGCATTTCTATACCATTCCCTGTTCAACTCATCCAGTATGTCTTCGTTTCCATTTTTAGCGGCTTCTACAATTTTGCCGGCAATGACAATATGTTCTTTAAGCAAATCTGTCAGCTTGTTCCCTGCATCCTCTCCGTATACCGGTTTTATGGCATTACCTATATCCTCCTGATTTCTCAGAAGCCTTGATAGCACTTGTTCTTGATCCTCGGCCCCGGCTGTTGTTGCACTTGTAATATAATTGCTCGTCCACAACACATGATCAATCCAAAGTCTCCTGAATTCATTTTGGAACTGCATCTCCGATTGGGTAATGCGTGGTTCCTCTGCTTTAGCATGGATAATAATTGCTCCAGGCAGGATGTTCAGCATAAATACCAACATTAATGAGGTCAACCATAACTTTTTCAACAAATCTACTCCTTTCACCATAAGATCCTTTCTTATTATTGTTAAGATGAATGGTTTCATTCGTTGATTTTGGAGGTGGGAATAGAGAATTTATTACGTATTGCTGCGGTTATTGGCAGGAACGCATACCTATGAACCAATGGAATATAGGTTATAAAGGGGTGAAATCTCATCATCACTTTCGTTTCCTGAATATGGTAGAATAAGATAGGTGGTTGATTTTCGAATTTTGCGACATGAATTCACTTTCTTACATTATTTGTCATCGCCCAATTAGGACTAAAACAGTAGATATGTTTTGTGAATACATATCAAGATTTTAAGAGGAGAGACTCGGAAACTACAATCAGACGATCACCATCAAATTGCTAGTATTAAAAATAGGAGGCTCAACGCCTTTTTTTGTTAGTGAGGAGGATTGGCGATGGAGAGCAATCGTTTATTGGAAGTAGAAAACGTTGAAGTAAGCCTAAATAATAAGAAGATCATTCGTCCTCTGCATTTCACCTTAGCCCAAGGAGAAATCTGCGCCTTCGTGGGGCATAATGGAGCAGGAAAAACAGTTGTGATGAAAACAATCATGGGGATACAAGAAAAGGACCAGGGAGAAATTAAACTGAACTCTTTAAATATTGACACAGACTATCTTCATTATAAGTCGCAATACTCTTATATACCTGAAGAACCTCTATTATTTACTGAATTGACTGTCCTTCAACATTTTCAATTATATGGGACTAGCTACAATGTGCCAGAACATGCATTTAAGGAAAGAGTCGATTATTATGTGAACGGGTTTGAGTTAAATGGGAAATTACATGAATTTCCTGAAGGACTATCAAAGGGGATGCGGCAAAAAGTGAATATAATAAGCAATCTGCTTACTGATGCTCCACTTTTGATGGTCGACGAACCTTTCATCGGGTTGGATGACAACTCCGCTTGTTTCTTAGAGAAAGAAATTAAGAGAAAGTCTCAACAAGGCACCACCATTTTAATAACGTCGCATGTCATCGAGCGGGTGAAGAAATTTTGCGATTCTTATATTATGTTGAAAAATGGGGAGATTGCCAGCCAGGGAAGAATTGAAAACCTTAGACAAATAGAAAGAAGATTTTCCACGTGAGAAGTCAGGAGTTTACGGTATATAGGATGATTTACATACAACGCAGAAAGAAAATTAGAAAGCAATACCAACTGGCTTTTTCCATTCTCTTTGACAAGATAACGTTATGGTATCTGATACCACTCTTTTTTGTAGGTATCCTTCTCTTCAAGGAAACGATTCAAGGAGTTGCCGGCAGTTTCAATGCTCTCAACCAATTTAATTACACTATCTCGATTCTCTTCCCTTTCATACTTTCTCTATTCTATTTATATAAAAGCTTATTCGATCCTCGATACAAAGTGACCAGTTCAGATTTTCATTTAAGCTTGCTTCCATACGATATAGAGAAAGTCATAAAAATAATTGTGCTTCACGAACAACTGAAGAGGCTGATCGTTTTCTTCATTAGTATAATTTGTTTCTATTGGCTGGGCATATTTTCTCTAAAGACTGGTTTGCTGTTGACAGTTTCATTCGGTGTCACTGATTTCTTATCAGGGCTGATACAATGGAGGACGTTTCAAAGAAACATAAAGGCGATCATCGCTCGAATCTTGGGTGGTACAGTAATCGCAGCTATATGTCTAGCTGCTCTGTCCAGCTTTCTGATCGAAATCTCATCTATCTTTTTCCTGTATTATATCGTTTCCTGTGGAGCACTGGCGGTCTTCCTTTTTAGCAGGACACTTACAAGTCAGGTGAATTGGAAACAAGTAATTCTTACGGGGGATGAAAAAACGTGGAATCTTTTGATTGTTAAACTGATAACGGGCATAGGGTTTAATCACATAGAAAGGACAGGGCGTCTTCCTGGTGTGGCCAAAGAAACGAAAAACGATCAACCACCCTATGAATTGACCTCTGTATTAGCATTATTTTGGAAGCGGTATTTCCTATTGAATAAAGCAAGTTCCTTTCATGTTCTAGGAAATTGCTTGGCAATCCTGCTCTTCTTAAGCCTGAGTATCAACCTGCCTTCAGGATTGAATTTATCTATCCCGGCCGTAGTTGGTATGTATTTACTATACGGCATATTTAAAAGTAACTTGGAAACAACGCGTTTCCAAGTGCTGCCGGGATCCATCAGCAGTCATGTTGATGCCTTTTACCGCGTAACCTATTGGTTCTTTCTCACCTTGCTTGGAGCACATTCCTTGTTTCTCGGAATAAATTCTTCTTTTCCTTCAGGGATGATTCCAGTGGTCATTCTTGGTGAATGGCTAGTAGTTTCTTACACTTATAAAACCATATTGAAATTGGGAATATCATCTTTTTTCCGGATGAAGCAACAGTATAGGGCTTTTCACTTATTCACTATATTGTTTTTCCTTACACTGCTGACGATGTTGGAATTATTTCCGCTGATATCGTTTTTTATCGTTGGAATATTTCTAGTGAAGTTAGTAGCTAAAAGAAGATACGTTGGAGTTCTATCTTTCCAGTTCATGAAGAAGTGAATATTCATTCCAAATTGTTGGGCTGCCGGAAACTAGATATAGAATAACATGCTTTTTTACACTTAAATTATCATACGAAGTTGCAACCTAAATAGCATAATGACAATAGCTGTCGTCATTATGCTATTTCCTATGTGAATTTGAATGTTATTTGCGATGCTGATTTCTACCTCCAAAAAGGTAATTGTTATTCGATAATCTAAACATAGGGTTTGTAAAGGATTATGCTTCAACTAACGGGGCAGGATTGTTTAAAATGAGATTTATATGGTGGTGTATCTTATGCCATTAGAACAAGAAGTAATGGGCTTGTTAATTGGTGGATTTTCTATTGTTATGGGGGTTGCAATTTTAGTTACTGTGTTCCTTTGGATGAAAAATAAAAATAATACTCCAGGATATATCTGGACATTACTGCATTTGTTGTTAGTTTCTGTTGCGGTATATTTTGCATTAGAGGGTATAGCTTTTGACTACAATCATCCAATGGCTTCAGAGGAGATTTCGCTCCAGATAGGTATTTCTGGAGTAGTTTGGGCATTCAGTATGCTTTGTTTAGTAATAGCATTATTTAGCTTTTCGAAAAAGGAGAAAGCATAGTCCTTCTTAACCAAACGGGTGCATTAGCTGAACAGGGGTTGTCCGATGTGGCAACTCCTATTTTGGTAACGAACAGGATAATACAATAATAATTAACATTGCCTGACATATCCTCTTTTATTGAGGAGGTGTGTTTATTGAAAGTATTATTTGTTAATTTAAAATTAAAGTGGTTTGCTATCTTTCTGTTTTTGGTTTATATAGGTATTGTGTTATTCACAAACTTTGTAAGTGATAATACTACTTTTATGCTTGAAAGACACATAGGAGATCCGTACACCAGAGCCTCGCATAATATCGTACCTTTTACTACTCTTAATACATATCTATTTAATTTCCATAATTATAATTTTGATATTTGGTTTTATAATACCTTTGGTAATATTTTATTATTTCTCCCAATTGGAATTTTACTTCCAATCCTTTCTAATAAGCTAACGAAGTTTTTTTTAATGTATTTGGCAAGTAAAAAATGTAGTAAATGGCAGTTAAAAATGTATGCCACTTGCCACTCCGCATATTAGATTAAAGATTCCTTGTATCGAAAGCTCTCCCCAGTAAACAACAGTAGATGGGAGTGATGAATCAATCGATCAATCAC
>NZ_JBHRSA010000002.1:0-12554 GCF_042643145.1 Virgibacillus xinjiangensis | reverse complement strand
CGGCTACAATGACCTTCACCGCTCGGGACTCGAACCCTAAAGCGTGCGCACATGCCGGGCACACAAAAGGACCATTTCACATTCATGAAATGGTCCTCCCCTTTTCTCATTCCTCTTCTGCCGATGCCTTTTCATCCTTTGTATCACTGGTAGAATTTTCTTCATAGGCCACGTTCATACCTGTACTCTCATAAAATTCCTGCTTCAATGCATTATATTCCACCGTTTCATTATTAAACTGCTCGTTGGCCTGCAGTACCCGTTCATAACTCTCATTGACGGCATCGATATGTTCCGTCAATTTGTCCTGTTCCAGCTCTTCTTCTCCTAGCATGTTGTATAACTCCCGTTCTAACTCCAAGGATTCTTTGTAAGCAGTGTAAAGATCTTCATATGAAGCATACCTGCTCTCCATAACCTGATACATCTCCTGTGCTGCAGCCTGTGTTTCCTCTGCCTCAACTTCCTCCAATAGCGGCTCAATTTTCAAGAATTCTTCCTCTGAGGAATTTATGCTTTCTTTCTCGAGCTCAATCCTCTCTTCCCGTTCATCGATTACATCGATCGCCTTCTCGGCTGTCTCTTTGATTTTTCCCATCTCATCTGAACCCATATCGACAATTTGGCTGTAAAGTTCCTGCTCTTGTTTTTCCAGAGCGGTAATCTCGCTCTGTTGCTCTTCGAACCCTTCTTCAAGAACCACTGCTTCCTCTAGGTGGTTATGTATCCGCACTTCTGCCGATTCACTGCTGCATGCAGCCAAAGAAACAGTGAATCCGACTGCAAGCAGTATTCTTTTCCATGCCATATCAAAAATCCCCCGATTCTCTGTTGTTTGCTTTTTAGTATATCACAAAATTACGGATAAATATTCCAATAGATGACAAGGCCTGTGTTCAGTTGGTTTTCATGAAATTTCCGGTTCTTTTATGATAGTATATAGGGAGTGAGAAATGAAGGAGTGACCAAGATGATAACGATGAAAGACATCGTCCGGGAAGGGCATCCCGCTTTGACAAAGGTCTCGGAGGAAGTAGAGCTGCCTTTAAGCACAGCAAACAAAGATCTTTTGCAAGAGATGATACAATTTCTGAAAAACAGTCAAAATGAAGAAATAGCCAAAAAATATGATCTTAGAGCAGGTGTTGGACTTGCGGCACCTCAATTAGGAATAAATAAGAAGTTGATGGCCATCTATTTCCAAGATGAAAACGGAAAGTTATATGAATATGGGCTGGCAAACCCTAAGGTTGTCAGTCACTCTGTCGGTAAAGCATATCTTTCGGGGGGTGAAGGATGCCTCTCTGTAGATCGGCATGTAGAAGGGTATGTTCCTCGGCATGCACGCATCACCC
Organism: Virgibacillus xinjiangensis; assembly: GCF_042643145.1. Taxonomy (NCBI): domain Bacteria; kingdom Bacillati; phylum Bacillota; class Bacilli; order Caryophanales; family Bacillaceae; genus Virgibacillus; species Virgibacillus xinjiangensis. The sequence continues at coordinate 11,199 of NZ_JBHRSA010000002.1, read as the reverse complement.
TGAGAGCAACCGACATGGACAATAATCCGGTCAGCTTGCGATTGAAGGGCTACCCATCGATTGTGTTCCAACATGAAGTTGATCATTTGAATGGCATCATGTTTTATGATCATATCAATAAAGATAATCCCTTCGAAGTACCTGAGAATGCACGCCCTATAGAATAAATAAGATCAATGGACAGAACAACCCGCTTACAGCGGATATTTCTTCGGTTCACAAAAAATGTTCCATCAAAAAACAGCCTCTTGCAGGCTGTTTTTTGATGTATACAGTAGTTACCTATGTATAAGTTCCGCCCAGCAGTGAAAAATATACCTAACACAAGAAAGCGACGCAGAAATAATTAATTTTTTCCAGTAAATGATGGTTTTCTATTTCAATATTCGATTCCTCGTACTATACTATAGATAAGAGGGATTGGGTCGGTAGAACGTTTTGTTGCTTTTCTTAATATGTGAAAGGGGATGTGTGTCCACATGTTAAAACGCCTTAGAGAAAAGCTTAAAAAACGCTGGAAGGATTTTTTGGGCCAAGGGCGTGTACCTACAACATGTAATAAAGATTATCATTCATAAGCTGATCATGACCGTGACGGGTACTGATGGAGCACATTACGGAATTCGAAGCAACATTTAATAAAAACATCGAATCGGGACTGGGCCAGCGGAAGGCACAGGACTAATAAATTAATACAGAAGTATTTTGAAGGAGAGATGAAATGATTTACAAAGTTTTATACCAGGAATTACCGGAGGAGGTTCCGGTCCGTGAACGCACCAAAAGTGTGTATGTAGAAGCGGAGACCGTACGTGAGGTGCGCAGTAAATTAAGTGACAGAAACTATAACATCGAGTATATCCATGAATTGGACGAGGCCCATCTAGATTTTGAAAAACAGACCGGCAAATTTGAAGTGGAGAACGTATAGCAAATGAAATTTGTTAAAAATGACCAGACTGCCGTATTCGCGTTAGGCGGGCTAGGTGAAATCGGTAAAAATACGTACGGGGTACAGTTCCAGGATGAAATCATCCTGATTGATTCCGGAATCAAATTCCCTGAAGATGAATTACTTGGCATAGACTATGTCATTCCTGATTACACCTACTTGGTCCAAAATCAAGATAAAGTAAAAGGGTTATTCATCACGCATGGACATGAGGACCATATCGGCGGGATCCCTTACCTTTTGCGTGAAATCAATGTGCCTATTTATGCCGGAAAACTAGCAATGGGACTAATCAGAAACAAACTCGATGAGCATGGCCTTTTAAGAAATGCAAAATTAAACACGATACAAGAAGACGATGTTATCAAATTCCGTAAAACTTCCGTAAGCTTCTTCCGTACTACCCACAGTATTCCGGATTCATTCGGAATCGTTGTGAAGACACCACCAGGAAACGTCGTTCATACAGGTGACTTCAAGTTTGATTTCACTCCGGTCGGTGAAGCTGCAAACCTGACTAAAATGGCTGAGATCGGTAAAGAAGGCGTTCTATGCCTCCTTTCCGACAGTACAAACAGTGAAATACCAGGTTTTACTATGTCTGAAAAAGTTGTAGGAGAAAACATCAACGAAATCTTTGACCGGGTGGATGGCAGATTGATTTTTGCTACCTTCGCTTCCAATATTTACCGACTGCAGCAGGTGGTGGAAGCTGCCGTCAAACACAATCGGAAAGTCGCCGTGTTTGGCCGCAGTATGGAATCGGCAATTAAGATTGGACAGGAGCTCGGATATATCCAAGCCCCGAAAAATACTTTCATCGAAGGAAATCAGATCAATCGTTTTCCTGCAGATGAAATTACCATTCTTTGCACCGGTTCCCAAGGAGAAGCAATGGCCGCCCTCTCCCGTATTGCAAATGGCACACACAGACAAATCCAGATTATACCTGGTGACACGGTTGTATTCTCTTCTTCCCCGATCCCTGGGAATACGATCAGTGTAAGCAGGACCATTGATAAACTTTATCGCGCAGGTGCGGATGTCGTCCATGGAAAATTAAGCAATATCCATACATCCGGGCACGGCAGCCAAGAAGAACAAAAACTGATGCTCCGTCTGATACGGCCGAAATACTTTATGCCGATCCACGGGGAATACAGAATGCTGAAAGAGCATGAAAAGCTGGCAGCCATGTGTGATGTGGACCCTGACAACTCCTTTGTCATGGATAATGGAGATGTTCTTGCCCTCGGTAAAGACAGTGCAGGTGTTGCCGGTAAAATCCCATCTGGTTCGATATATGTTGACGGCAGGGGAATTGGCGATATTGGTAACATTGTCCTACGTGACCGCCGTATTCTTTCGGAAGAAGGGCTCGTCATCGTCGTTGTCAGCATTAATATGAAAGAATTTAAAATCGCTTCTGGTCCTGACATCATATCTCGCGGATTCGTATATATGAGAGAGTCTGAAGACCTTATCAATGAGGCTCAGAAGCTGGTTTCCACTCATTTAGAAAAAGTGATGGAAAGAAGAACTACCCAATGGTCGGAAATCAAAAATCAGATAACCGACACGATAGCTCCATTCCTGTATGAGAAGACAAAGCGCCGACCAATGGTGCTACCAATCATCATGGAAGTATAATGGATAAGAAAAAAAGACCTTGGTGGAAATCCACAAGGTCTTTTTTCTTTATCCACTAGTCATCATCAATAACCAGTTTCTTCTCAAAACGTGAAATATCTTTATCAGAACCGATAACAATTAAAATGTCATCCTTATTCAATGACTCGTCGGCGCTTGGGGAGACATTGATCTCCTCCCCTTCCTTAATGGCCACAACGTTACAGCCGTAATTTGCCCGGATATCCAACTCAGTCAACGAGCGGCCTGCCATTTTCTTTCCGACTTTCACTTCGACAATACTATGGTCATCAGAGAGCTCCAAATAGTCAAGAATATTATTGGAAATGATATGGTGGGCAATTCTCCTACCCATATCTCTCTCCGGATGGACCACCTGATCCACCCCTATTTTGTTCAATATCTTCTCATGATAGTCATTCTGTGCTTTTACTGTAATTTTCTTTATTCCAAGATCTGTTAGAATGACTGCTGCCAAGATGCTTGCCTGGATGTTTTCTCCAATAGCAACAATTACATGATCAATATTCTTAATACCTATTTCTTTTAAGGCATTTTCATCCGTGGAATCGGCAATTACCGCATGGGAAGCGATATTCTTGTATTCATTTACTTTTTCTTCATCTGTGTCGATGGCCAGGACACTCATGCCTTCCTCACTTAACTCTGTGCAAATACTTCCACCAAAACGCCCAAGGCCTATGACTGCAAATTCTTGTTTCATTGTACTTCCCCCATCACTCTGTATGTAGTATATTCATCATACATGAAGCCTTCTTCCCAAGGCAAGCAGGTTTTGTAAAGGAGATCCGTTTATTCTATCAGTTTCTTATCCCTGTAAACCATCTACCTTTTGTTCAAACACATTGTGACGCGCAGAAATGTGTTTATTAAATGGCTGCCATTGTACAGTTCACTGTCACACGCCACGGTATCAATACAGCAAGAAAATTGATTTTGAAGCCTATAGTTCCAGTTACCGTACAAAAAAACTTCCGCATGACAGCGGAAGTTTTTTCTCCCTATGTTTCTCTATTGGCCGCTTAACCGGTCCATTCTTCTTCTGAGCAAGGATAATCCTCCTCCACCTGATTGATAATGCCTTAGTCTACCTTCTCCATCAAACAAGTAATACGCAGGGACATGGCGTATTCTAAAGATCTTTGAGAGCCGGTCTTCGTGATCAATCAGGACTGGCCGGTATATCTCATGCTCGTCAGCCACTCTGCGAACCTCTTCCTGGTTCTTATCTTCGTCCGATAGAGGTGTATGGACACTAATCACCCGCCAGTGATCTAGATATTGCTCACAGATTTGGTTCAGCACTAACATGTCCCTTTTACATAAGTCGCAACTTATGGACCAGAAATGGACAAGTATGGGGCTGCCGACCAAGTCCTTTCTTTTAATTTCCCCACTGTTTAGCCAGGCAGTTGCCCCTTCTAATTCCGGCAGCATGGTTCTCAACCTCATAGAGTAGCTCCCTCCAATGTCACAATTAGCAGTACAGCTCCTCTATCTTATTCATAAGGCGAAAAAACGTGTGTAAGCATAAACAAGCACCCCAAAGGTTAGCTTTCAACCCTAACCATCGGGGTGCCGTTCATTTCGTCTAGCTTTGATACCTGCTTATGTCAATTTTTCACTTACAGCCTGAGTGACTTCCTGGGCATCCATCCCATGGGCATTCACTACCGGGCCTGCAATACTAGTGTCCGACATACCCATCACATCTTTGTCCTGGCCGGAAATAATGCAACAGTCACAATATGCAGCATCTTCTGCAGACCTCAGCTCGATCACCTCATGCCCCATTTCCATCAAGGCCTCTTTCACATCCGTCATGGTCCCTTCCACACCTATGCGCGCCATAGTGTACCTCCTCTATATATGAAAAAGTTACATATATAGTTTCTGCACCCCATGGAAAGATATACATTTAATTGGAAAGATGTTGAATCATGGAGCTCACAGCTTCCACACCTACTTGAAGTGCTTCTTCATTTGGATTCAACTTTGCAGAGTGGAGTCCATAGTCTGATTGCACGCCAAGCCAAAACATGAATCCAGGGATTTCTTTCAGCATATAACCGAAGTCCTCTCCGGTCATCGCCGCACTGGCTTGCCGGAAATCAATACCGGCATCTTCAGCCGCTTCTTTGAACAAGCCGGCCATTTCATGGTCATTATATACCTGATAATAATTTGCTCCATAATCTACATCTATCGTACAGTCGTAACTATGCTCAAACCCTCTGATCAACCGTTCAAGCTTCTGCTTCACAGTATGTATGGATGATGGGTCAAGTGCTCGAATGGTACCCTCGAGTCTAGCCGTTTCTGCTATCGCATTCTGGACAAAACCGCTCTCCATCTTGCCAACTGTTACTACTGCGCTTTCCACCGGATCAATGCCACGAGATACAATCTGTTGCATTTGGACGATGAAATTGCTGGCAGCAACCGTCATGTCCTTGGTCAGATGAGGATATGCAGCATGCCCGCCCTTCCCTTGGAAATCGAGAAAAAGTTCACTTGTGTTGGCAAAAAGAAGCCCTTCTTTACAAGAGACCGACCCCGTCGGAAGTTCGGGTGCTATATGAAGAGCAAAAATGACATCCGGTTTCCATTGACGAAATACCTCCGAATGAAGCATAGGTAGAGCGCCGCCCGGTCCCTCTTCTGCAGGTTGGAAGATGAAGACCACATGATCGGCGACTGGTTGGTCAATGACTCTTTTCAGAACCCCCAGCGCAATCGTCATATGAAAATCATGCCCGCATGCATGCATCCTCCCTTCGTGAGAGGATTGAAAATCATAGCCAGTTTCTTCTGTGATCGGAAGTCCGTCCATATCGCTCCGGAAACCAATTGTCTTCTCCGGTGAAGTCCCTGCGACATGGACGAGTACACCGGTTTTCCATGTTCGGACGGAAACCCGGTCTGTCTTAAGCTCTTCAATTCTGTCGAGGAGAAATTGTTGGGTTTTCACTTCTTCAAATCCCAATTCAGGAATCTGATGCAGTGATCTTCTTATCTCCTGTAGTTCTGTCAATCCCATAGGAATCACACTTAATCATTCAGTTTTCTGAGTTCCTGCTTGATCTCAGTTTTATTTTTCGTATTTTCATCCAACTCTTTCAAGACCTTTGCCGGAGTACCGCCGACCAGGGTATTAGGCTCTACATCTTTTGTCACAATAGCACCTGCTGCCACGACAGCACCTTTACCAATGGTCACCCCTTCAAGAACGACCACATTTGCACCGATGACTACATCGTCCTCTACTACAACTGGTTTAGCAGAAGGAGGCTCTATAACGCCGGCTAGTACAGAACCTGCTCCAACGTGGCAGTTCTTCCCTACAGTAGCACGACCTCCCAATACAGCGTTCATATCAATCATGGTGCCTTCCCCAACTACGGATCCGATATTAATCATGGCGCCCATCATGATGACACTGCCATCGCCAATTTCCACCTGATCACGAATGACGGCACCCGGTTCAATTCTTGCATTGATATTCTTCATGTCCAGCAACGGAATGGCTGAATTTCTGCGATCATTTTCAATGACATAGTCACTAATGATGTCTTGATTGGACTCAAGCAATGACTGGATATCCTTCCACTCGCCAAACAATACTCCGCTTTTATTTTCAGTGAAAGCCTGTACATTCTCCGAACTTGGAAGTGTATCGAGCTTCTCACCTTTTACATACACCTTTACTGGTGTGCTCTTTTCACTATTCGATATAAAGTTGATAATCTCATTTGCATCCATCATCTTCACAATGGTCTCCTCCTCTGAATTTCTTATCCCCTACTTTATCAGACTAAAATATCCCCTGCAATCAGAAAATCCTGGCTATTCTAAGAAGAAGGGCAATCATGGATTATTTTTTCCATACTGCCGACTATAAAGCCGTTGGCAGAGTCAATGCAAAAGATAATAATACAAGCGATCAATTAAAGAAAAAGCCTTTGCATTCAGCAAAGGCCTTCACTGATATTTTGCTGTATACAGATCTTTCTTCAATTCTTTCAGAACTGCTCTTCTTGTCAGAATGCCTGCAAAATAGCCTTCCCCATCTTGGACACAGACAAATGCATGGTCGACAAGGGCATCCAGTCCTTCCAGAAGACTCGTATGCCTATAAAGACAAGGGATATCTTCATTCATGACATCTTTCACTCGAATATCAGACAGCTTCTCAAACTCGATATGCTCGAGTCCCAATATCTCATTCAGAATGACTGTCTTACCTATCGTACCCACCAATTTGTAGGAACTGTCAAGAACTGGAACGGCGGCATACCCGGACTTTACTAATACCAATAGAGCATGCTCCAGAGGATTATTCATCTGGACATGGGCAACCTTTTCCGATGAAATCATCAATTCCCCCACTGTCCCGCCTCGGTCTAAAACCTGTCGCTTCTCTGTAACATTCAAAATCATCATACCCCCTTTATAAATTACCTTCTCCCTTTATGGTAAATTGCTTTATCGACTGTTGGATGATTTCTTGATTTTTATTTTACCATATATGCAGTTGGGAAACATCAGAAACACAAAGTTTGGCAAGCAAACGGAACGCATTTTACAATATGAACATATGGTCATATTGTAAAGGAGGGAATCATATGAACAATCAGCCGCTCCAAGAAGAAATGGCCTCCGACATCGCTCAGACATTCAAAGCACTTGCAGATCCTACCAGGGTGAAAATTTTGCACCTTCTACTTTACCGGTCTTATTCGGTCGGTGAGATAGCAGAAAAATTGGAAATGAACCAGTCTACAATCTCCCATCAGCTGAAATATTTGAAACACCTGCATCTTGTTAAAAATAAACGGGAAAAGACAAAATATATCTATTCCATTGATGACAGGCACGTTATGAATATGCTGGAACAAACGATTGCCCATATTCAACACACTGAGGGGGATTCCAAATGAGCCATGATCACCATCATCATATTCCAAGCAACTCCCGTGTACTGTTCTGGAGTTTCTTATTTATCTTTTCATTTATGATTATAGAAGTAGTCGGCGGATTTCTTTTCAACAGTCTTGCTCTTTTATCAGATGCTGGACATATGCTGAGTGATGCAGCGGCCTTGGGACTAAGCCTGCTCGCCTTTAAAATAGGAGAAAAGAGTGTAAGCAACAGTAAAACTTACGGATATAGACGATTCGAAATCATTGCAGCATTCATTAACGGTCTGACATTGATAGTCATCTCATTATTCATTTCCTATGAAGCAATAAACCGGTTCATCGAGCCCCCTGAGGTTAACGCAGGTATGATGGTAGTAGCCAGCATTGGTTTGGTAGTCAATATTATTGTCGCTTTCATGTTGATGCGCGGTGATTCAAAGGAAAACCTTAATATACGTAGCGCTCTTCTTCACGTTTTCGGGGATTTATTGGGCTCTGTCGGTGCTATTGCCGCCGGATTGCTCATCTTGTTATTCGACTTGAATATTGCTGATCCCATTGCAAGTATGATCGTGGCCATCTTGATCGCCGTCTCAGGGTTCAGAGTGACGAGGGATGCCCTTCATATACTAATGGAGGGAAAGCCGGATACAATAAAAGTTGAGCAAGTAGAAACAGCACTCATCAACCTGGACGGAGTAACAGGGGTTCATGACCTTCATATATGGTCCATCACATCGGAATTCCCTGCCCTCAGTTGTCATATCGTGGTGGAAGAAGATATAGAACGTGACCAACTCCTTCAGGAAGCAATCAGGCTTTTGGAACAGCAATTTAACATCACGCACGCTACTATTCAAGTCGAGGGTCTTTATTCACGGCTGTACAATGAGTGTCAGCCATGTGAATGATAGATGTGAAAGAAGGAAGGTGGTCGAAATAGAACCATATAAATACGATAAATTCGAAGAAAAAGTAAACGCAGTGACTCATGGCATCGGAGCCCTCTTAAGTATAGCAGCCCTAGTTTTATTGGTTGTCTATTCATCAAAGAGTGGAAACCCTTGGCAGATTGTATCTGTATCGATTTTTGGCGGAACCATGTTTTTGATGTACTTTGCCTCTACGCTGGTACATGCTCTGCCAGAGGGCAAGTGGAAAGACCTGTTCCAAATCTTCGACCACTCCTCCATTTACCTGTTTATAGCTGGCAGCTATACTCCTTTTCTGCTGGTTCACCTGCGTGTAGATACTTCCATTGGGTGGGTATTATTCGGTATTGTATGGGGGTTGGCGCTCATCGGTATTCTGTTTAAAGTCTTTTTCGTCAAGCGCTTTCTAATTCTTTCTACTCTTTTCTACATACTTATGGGTTGGCTGATGATCTTTGCATGGGGACCGTTATCTGTATCCATGCATGAAACAGGAATGCTTCTTCTGATTCTCGGCGGCCTGAGCTATACGGTAGGAACTGTTTTTTACATGTGGCGCGGATTCCCCCACCATCATGCTGTATGGCACTTGTTTGTAATTATCGGATCTGCGTTCCATTTCTTTGCTGTATTTTATTACGTGATATAATATTATAATACTGTACGATGCCACTGAAGGTGCTATTCCACCCTAAGGGGAGCATTATAAATATATATCAGATTACCATGAGGTGTTGAAAGGCTTGAAAAAACTTACTCGACGTTCATTCATAAAAAAAGCCGCAGGAAGCTTGCTTGCAATGGCGGGACTTGGAGGTGGGACTTACTATTACGCTCGGGAAATAGAACCCTACTTGCTCCAAGTTAATGAGGAGGATATTTCCCTTCCTACTATCTCTCCGGCTTTTGACCAATTTCGAATTATACAATTCAGTGATACTCATATTGGATTTCATTACGATATACAGCAATTTCAGAAGCTTGTCAAAAAAATCAATGAGTTGGAGCCCGACCTGATTGTATTCACCGGCGATTTGGTAGACAAACCACATCGATATGATTGGAATGAAAATCTCACCAATGCCTTAAGGAAGCTTCAAGCACCTTTTGGAAAATACTGGGTTTATGGAAATCATGATCATGGAGGGTATGGAACGGATAAATTAGCGGAAGTGATGGAGTCAGCAGATTTCCAGCTATTGCAAAATAGTCATACTGTTATTGAAAAGGAGGCAGAACGCTTCATTTTGGCAGGTATTGATGATGTCGTCCTAGGCAGGCCGGACATCAGCGAATCTTTACAACAGGTAAATCCAGAACTCTTCACAGTCATGCTTGCCCATGAACCTGACATAGCTGATGTCGTAGCGGAATTCCCAGTCGATGTCCAACTATCTGGCCATAGTCATGGAGGGCAGGTTCAACTGCCATTCATTGGCCATTTATACACACCCGCTTTTGCTGAAAAGTATGTAGAAGGCAGGTACAACATCCCCCATCATCAACTCTCTCTGTATGTGAGCCGCGGGATTGGCACCACGAGGCTGCCTTACCGCTTTTTATGCAAACCAGAGATTCATGTTTACTCCCTTAATAGCTCTTCATCAGCCAAATTGTCATAGTTTATTCAATTTAAACTGTTGCCCCAATGTTATAATGAGGCTAGATTAAAATGTGATTAAAGAAAGGAAGTCCAATGAATGAGGAAGAAGTTAGGCTTATGGATGATCGTCCTTATTTCCCTTCTCGCAGCCTGCGGGGGAGACATAGAGACAAATATGTCAGAGGACGTGAAGGATTTTAAATTCACCACCCAGGACAATGAAAAACTCAGCCAGGATGATCTGGAAGGTGAATGGTGGGTGGCCAATTTCATTTTCACTAATTGTACCACCGTTTGTCTGCCTATGACCTCCAACATGTCGCTTCTTCAATCCAAGATGGAGGAAGAAAATATTGATGCCCAGCTTGTTTCATTTACAGTGGATCCTGAACATGACACTCCCAGTGTTCTGAAAGATTATGCAAAGAGCTATGATGCCAATCTGGATAATTGGTCATTCCTGACCGGTTATGATTTTGATACGATAAAGGAACTATCGGTCACGTCATTCCGTTCTCTCATTGTTGAAGCACAGCCTGGAACAGACCAAGTAACACATGGAACCAAATTTTTCCTCATTAATCCGGAAGGAAAAGTGATCAAGCAGTATGACGGGGTAGCCAAATCAGAGATGGACGCAATCATTGAAGATCTTAAAGCTGTTATGTAAAATTGCTAGACAGGTAGAAGCAAAGGAGTAAGAGTATGAAGAAATGGTGGCTTATCATAGCGACAGTGCTTATAGCAGCGGGGTTGCTCCTACCCGGACACACTCAGCCCTCTGACAATACAAGGATTATTTTGGAGCATACAAGGCAAACATATATTGCTCCCGTCTGCTTTGAACAGGCAGAGCCCACCAACTGGATTGCAGAAGCTACATTAGGGGAAGCAGAAGAAATGAACTATCCTCCGAACGATACATGTACGGAGGAAGCCCTCGCAGGAGAAAGTGAACCGTTTTTATTAACTTTCCTTAAGAATGTCGGAATAATTGATAAGAAATGGGATAATTGGTAGACAGGAAAGACCGGCCTATATAGGCCGGTCTACAGGCTGTCGAGAAAGTTCTCGACAGCCTTATTTTTTTGTCCATTTTTCTAAAATTCATTTTCTTCA
>NZ_JBHRSA010000019.1:0-10886 GCF_042643145.1 Virgibacillus xinjiangensis | reverse complement strand
TCCATATAATCAATAAGTGGTTGAAAAATTGTAACTAGAATTTACACAACAATGAGGACTTGACTGATTTCACGCACCTCCGGCCGATTTCACGCACCTCCTGCCGATATCCTGCGCCTCCTGCTGATATTCCGGCTCTCCCGCCGATTCCGCGCACTTCCTGCTGATATGCCAGCTCTCCCGCCGATTCCGCGCGCCTCCTGCCGATATCCCCGCTCTCCCGCCGATTCCGCGCGCCTCCTGCTGATATTCCGGCTCTCCGGCCGATTCCGCGCACTTCCTGCTGATATGCCAGCTCTCCGGCCGATTCTTCGCGCCTCCGGCCGATATCCCCGCTCTCCCGCCGATTCCGCGTGCCTCCTGCTGATATGCCAGCTCTCCGGCCGATTCTTCGCGCCTCCTGCCGATATCCTCTCTCTCCGGCCGATTCCGCGCACTTCCTGCTGATATGCCAGCTCTCCCGCCGATTACACAGTCCAGCCACGGCACAGCACCTCAATACCGCCTAAATGCAAAAAATCTCTTATAACCTAGGTTATAAGAGATTTTCCTCCAAGATCACTGTCCCACATTAATGCGGTTCATTGCTCGTTTGAGTGCTAATTCTGCCCTTTGGAAGTCGATATTGTCCTGCTTGGCCTGGAGACGTCGCTCTGCGCGGTCTTTGGCCTCTTTGGCACGCTGGACATCGATGTCTTCTGGTTTTTCTGCAGATTGCGCAAGGATGGTGACCTTATCCGGTCGTACTTCCATGAATCCGCCGTTCACTGCCAATGGAGTTGTTTCATTTCCATTCTTCAGACGTACGGCAGCAATGGATAACGGCGCAACCATCGGAATATGGCCCGGAAGGATACCCAGTTCCCCGCTTTCAGCCTTACAGCTTACCATATCAAAGCTATCTTCCATTACGGGTCCATCAGGAGTAACAACACTCACAGTTAGTGTTTTCAATGCAACCCCTCCTAAAGACTGAGTCGAAGGCGGCTGAACCATTTATGTAAGGTAAAAAGTATCAGCCGTCACTGGAGATCAGGGATCTTCCAGCCTTCAACCTCCTGTCTATTATTCCATTCCTTTAGCTTTTTCCACTACTTCTTCGATACGGCCGACCAGGCGGAATGCATCCTCTGGCAGGTCATCGTATTTACCGTCCAGGATTTCCTGGAATCCTTTCACTGTTTCCTGAACAGGTACATAGGAACCTTTTTGTCCTGTGAACTGTTCAGCAACGTGGAAGTTCTGAGAAAGGAAGAACTGGATACGGCGTGCACGGGATACCGTCAGCTTATCTTCATCACTGAGCTCGTCCATACCGAGGATGGCGATGATGTCCTGCAGCTCTCTGTACTTCTGCAGGGTACGCTGTACTTCGGTAGCCACTTTGTAATGTTCGTCCCCGACAACTTCCGGGTCCAATGCACGGGAAGTGGAAGCAAGCGGGTCAACCGCTGGATAGATACCTTGCTCGGAAAGTCCACGATCCAAGTTGGTTGTCGCATCCAAGTGGGCGAACGTCGTTGCCGGTGCCGGGTCGGTATAGTCATCGGCTGGCACATAGATCGCCTGGATGGATGTTACGGAACCTTTCTTCGTGGATGTGATACGTTCCTGCAATTGTCCCATTTCCGTTGCCAGTGTCGGCTGGTAACCAACCGCGGACGGCATACGGCCGAGCAGGGCGGATACCTCGGAACCTGCCTGGGTGAAACGGAAAATGTTATCGATGAACAACAGTACGTCGGCGCCTTGTTCATCACGGAAGTATTCAGCCATGGTCAGACCGGTAAGTGCTACACGCATACGGGCACCAGGCGGTTCGTTCATCTGACCGAACACCATCGCTGTTTTGGTGATAACGCCGGAATCCTTCATTTCAAAGTAAAGGTCGTTACCTTCACGGGTACGCTCCCCAACACCGGCGAATACGGAGATACCGCCGTGTTCCTGGGCGATGTTGTTGATCAATTCCTGGATCAGTACGGTTTTACCAACACCGGCGCCACCGAACAGACCGATTTTACCACCCTTAACGTAAGGTGCCAGCAGGTCAACAACTTTAATACCAGTTTCCAGGATTTCCGTATCTGTTGTCAGGTTTTCAAACTCTGGAGTTTCGCGGTGGATCGGGTCACGACGTACATCGTCACCGAGCGGTTCATCCAAGTCGATGTTTTCACCAAGTACGTTGAATACCCTTCCTAGTGTTTCTTCCCCAACTGGTACGGAAATTGGATTGCCTGTATTTACTACTTCTGTGCCACGCTTCAGGCCGTCTGTGGAAGACATGGCAATGGTACGCACGCTGTTGTCACCCAAATGCAGGGCAACTTCAAGCGCAAGGTCTGCTGTTGTGCCGCCATCTTCGGACACAACTTTGAGCTTCAAAGCGTTGTATATATCGGGAAGCTGTCCGTCTTCGAATTTCACGTCGACAACAGGTCCCATTACTTGTGTAACAAGTCCTTTGCTCATCAATTTCCCTCCTAACTATCTTGCGGAAAAACCTGTCCTCTCACCAGGGGTTTTCCCTTATACTTTTACCGGCTGGTCTGCCGGAATGGTCAAGAAGCTATTCCAGTGCAGCAACTCCACCAGTGATTTCCGTGATTTCCTGTGTAATGGCCGCCTGACGTGCACGGTTATAGGACAGGGTCAGGTCATCAATAAGATCTGTTGCATTATCAGTGGCACTGCGCATTGCCGTCATACTAGCTGCGTGCTCACTAGCTTTACCATCCAATAATGCTCCATAGATCAAACTTTCCGCGTATTGCGGCAGGAGCACTTCCAGAATCGTCTGCTCACTTGGCTCATATTCATACTGGCTTCGGGTGCCGCTTTCGTTGCCGAGATCCTTGATAGGAAGGAGCTGATTGCTGGTCACCTGCTGGGAAATGGCACTCACATAGTGGTTGTAGAAGATATGAAGTTCATCAATCTCTTCATCTGTATACATCTGTACCGTTTCTGAGGCAAGTTCCTTGATATCAGCAAACTCCGGCTGATCCGCAACCCCAGTAATACTCTTGGAAACCGGAAGATCCATCTTCTTGCAGAACTCATAACCCATCCGCCCGATGGCGATGATGGTGTATTCATCCTTGGAAGAGTGGCGCTCCTGGATCGTCTGGTAAACTTTTTTCAGTACGTTACTGTTATATGCACCTACGAGACCCTTGTCGGCCGTGATGACCAAGTATCCGACCTTCTTCACTTCGCGCTCCGTCAGCATAGGATGACCGGCATCCGTCGTGGCCGCAATACTGGCAACCACTTCCTGGATCTTCTCACTGTATGGTACAAAGTTCTTTGCATTTTGTTCGGCTTTCGACATTTTGGACGCAGAAACCATTTCCATCGCAGAAGTGATTTTCTTCGTCTTTTTTGTCGAATCGATCCGACCTTTTATATCTCTGAGTGATGCCAAGCTTGTTCACCGCCCTTTCATTCGAAGGTTGCGTGTAATCTATTTACTGTCCAATACGTTTAGGTCCCGGCGTGAAAGGGAACATCCCTTTCAACCGGTCGCTTCTGCTTTTTTATTTCAACTCAAACGCCGCTGAACGGCCGTTTTCGCTTTCTTTATTCAGCAGGCAAGAATGTTTTTTTGAATGATTCGACTGCTTCGTTCATGTCGTTTTCTTCCGGCAGTTTACCGGTCTGTTTGATGGAGTCGAGCAGTTCTTTGCGGTTGTTCTCGATCCATGTGATCATTTCTTTTTCGAAACGGAGCACATCTTCGACAGCGATGTCGTCGAGGTATCCTCTTGTCAATGCATACAGACTCATTACCTGATGCTCTACTGCCATCGGTTTATGGAGTCCCTGCTTGAGGATTTCCACTGTACGCTGACCGCGGTTCAGTTTGGCCTGTGTGGATTTATCCAGGTCCGAACCGAATTGCGAGAATGCTTCCAGTTCACGGAAGGATGCCAAGTCCAGACGCAGTGTACCGGCAACTTTCTTCATCGCTTTGATCTGTGCGGAACCACCTACACGGGATACGGAAAGACCTGCGTTGATGGCCGGACGTACACCGGAGAAGAACAGGTCCGATTGCAGGAAGATCTGTCCATCGGTGATCGAGATGACGTTCGTCGGGATATATGCAGCGATATCGCCTGCCTGCGTTTCAACGAAAGGTAGGGCAGTCAATGAGCCGCCACCCAATGAGTCATTCAATTTCGCCGCACGTTCCAGAAGGCGGGAGTGGATATAGAATACATCACCAGGGAATGCTTCACGGCCTGGCGGGCGACGGAGCAGCAAGGAAAGTTCACGGTATGCGACAGCCTGTTTGGACAGGTCATCGTATACAACAAGCACATGCTTTCCGTTGTACATGAATTCTTCACCCATTGCCACACCTGCATATGGTGCCAGATACAATAGTGGAGCAGGATCAGATGCACCAGCAGTGACGACTGTAGTATATTCCAAGGCACCGTGTCGGCGGAATGTTTCAACCGTGCTTCTTACTGTGGATTCTTTCTGCCCGATAGCGACATAGATACAGATCATGTCTTCATCCTTCTGATTCAGGATGGTATCTACTGCTACGGTTGTTTTACCTGTCTGACGGTCACCGATAACCAACTCACGCTGACCTCGACCGATTGGCACAAGGGCGTCGATCGCCTTGATTCCTGTCTGCAATGGCTCATCTACTGATTTACGATCCATAACACCAGGTGCCGGTGCTTCAATTGGACGGGTCTTCGCGGTTTCAATGGCGCCACGTCCATCGATTGGTTGTCCCAGCGGATTTACGACACGACCAATCAGTTCCTCACCGACAGGTACTTGCATGATTCGACCAGTACGGCGAACTTCATCGCCTTCTTTGATTTCTGTGTAAGGACCCATGATTACGATACCGACGTTGTTTTCTTCCAGGTTCTGGGCCATACCCATCACACCGTTTGAGAATTCAAGCAGCTCACCGGCCATGGCATTATCAAGGCCATGAGCACGAGCGATACCGTCACCGATTTCGATAACCGTGCCGACATCACTTACTTCAATATCTGCATCAAACGATTCAATTTGCTGTTTTATAAGTGTGCTGATTTCTTCAGCTTTGATGCTCATACCATTTCACCCCTATCCTCATTTATCTGCCGTTACAATGTTGCGCTCGATCCGTTTCAGTTTTCCACTGATGGAGCCGTCATAGATGGTGTTGCCCATACGGAGCTTGATGCCGCCCATGATCGAAGGGTCCACCACGTTCTGAAGCTTGACTTCCTTCTTGCCGATCCGTTTGGCAAAGGAATTCTCCAGCTGCTTCAATTCTGTATCGGAAAGCTGGCGCACAGAGTAGACTTCGGCCTCTGCGATTCCCAATGCATCATTCCTGAATTGCACCAAATGATCAATAATGGATGGCGTAGCCTCCACGCGATGACGTTCCACCAGGAGTTTCAGGGTGTTGACGACATCTTTGCTAAGACCTTGGAACACGTCTTCCAGGAATTGCTTCTTTTTCTCCAGATCCACACGGGGATGCTTCAGGAAAGTGACCAGATTATCGTTGGTTTGAAAAACTTCCTTCACTACACGAAACTCTTCCACGAATTGCTCCAGTGCAGCCTTTTCGTTTCCCAGCTGGAAAAGAGCTTCTGCATAGCGCTTGGCAACTAGTGCTTCACTCATAGCTCTTCTCCTACCTCTTTAATATAATCGTCAATCAGTTTTTCCTGATCCTGTGCACTGAGTTCTTTCTCAATAACCTTGCTGGCAATCAGTACAGACAGTGAAGCGACTTTATCCTGCAGCGCCTGCAGCGCTTTCTCTTTTTCGTTCTCGATATCAGCCTGTGCAGCTTCTTTGATACGAGCTGCCTCTTGACGGGCGGATTCGATGATCTGCTGTTCCTGCCTGGTTCCGGCAGTTTTCGCTTCTTCTATCATCTGTTGTGCTTCCTGTTTCGTCTGTTTCAGCTGTTCTTGAGCCTCTTTGGAGGCTTTTTCAGCGTCCGCGCGATTTTTCTCAGCAGCTTCGATTTCTCCAGCTACATATTCCTCACGCTTTTGCATCATATTCATGACAGGTCCCCAGGCGAACTTCTTGACCAGAAGAAGCAGTACAATGAAGAAGAACAGCTGTGTAAGCATGTCCCCTACATGCAGTCCGCCAAGTGACGCTTGAATGATCAAATTATCGGCAAATGTATGCACAGAATTCACTCCTTTCATCGGCCATTACAGCGACATTATATGTGTTTGTCCATTCGATTCCATATGTGTTCATCCGTAGTACAAACAACGGCGAAGGTTCTTCAGGAAGATAATCTTCGCCATCATTGTGTCGTCTTGATTCAATTACATTACCATTAATGCGATAACTACCGCGATGATCGGCATCGCCTCAACCAAACCTACACCAATGAACATCGTTGTCTGAAGCTGTCCTCTGAGTTCAGGCTGACGGGCAATCCCCTCAACTGTACGACTTACGATCAAACCGTTACCTACACCAGCACCAAGTGCCGCCAATCCTACTGCTATTGCAGCTGCTAAAGCTCCCATAATATAAATCCTCCTCAATAATTTTTGTATAAATTTATTATTCCAGCAGTAATAGTACGAGACTACTAATACTGGCTGATTCACCAAATTCTAGTGGTCATTGGAGACCTTATGCGAAATGTAAACCATGGAAAGCATGGTGAAAATGAATGCCTGGATACCACCGATGAATACACTGAAGCCCTGCCATGCAAGGAACGGTATAGCACCACCGAGGAATCCGAGTACGCTTGATGTCGTCAGTCCCACCAACAGGGATAAGAGAACTTCCCCCGCATAGATGTTACCGAATAGACGCAAGCCAAGCGTCAAGGTGTTCGAGAACTCTTCCACTATCTTAATTGGAAAAAGGTATGGCAGCGGTCGGAAATAATCTGCTGCATACTCTTTGCCCCCACGAAGCTTGATACCATAATAGTGGGTCAGAATGATAACCATTGATGACAATGTCAGGGTGATTCCAGGGTCGGCAGTCGGTGATTTCCACCATAAGTCATGCCCGACAACCCCATTGGTGATGACCCCCAGCAAGTTCCCTACAAGGATGTAGGTGAACAGCGTAAGTGCCAACGGCAAGAACAGTTTGCCTGTCCGCCAGTCCATGGTATCGTTGATGATCCCTTTGACAAAGTCAAGGAGCCATTCCATCACATTCTGCGCCCCGCTTGGTTTCATCTGAAGTTTCCTGGCACCCAGCACACACAGGATAAACACGATCAAGGAAGTTACCGCGATCATGAATACGTTCGCCAGGTTGAAATCCAGCCAGGAGATTCCAAATACATCTTCCACAATTGGAGCCGTATGATCCAATACTCTCACCTCTCTTATTATTTTATTGAATGAATTCACATGATCTCTCTACCGGTCCGGACTGTCCTTCTTTTTATTGATTATCAGTTGTATAAATAGATCAAGCATCATAACTATGTATGAAGTAACCAGTCCGATCACGACAGCGATCATATGAAAGTGTTCCTCAAACCGGAGAGCCACCAGTACGGCCGCTGCTGCTGCAGCCATCCGCGAGAAGGTGCCGATCCCGAGCCTGGAACCGCCCTTTTCAACACTTTCTCCTAACAGATCCGTCTTCCGCTGGAGCAGCCAAAGATTGTAGAAGCTGACTGCACTGCCCAGCAGCAGTCCATTGAAGATACGTATGTATGGCGTGAAACCGGCTCCAAGAACCAATAATGCGAGAAGATAGAACATCCACTTGCGCTGACGTCTTTGCATTGAATCATAGTCGAACATGTCCATCCTTCTCCCCACACCTGTTACATCACTGCTGAACCACTCCGCATAACCTGTGGATGGATGTTTTCTGACAAATTTCGGTTAAAAATTACAAAAAATGCGATTTGTTGAAAACCTTCTCATCCCACACTACGCAAGTTTACAATAGGCTCGCCTTCATTGTCAATTGCGATTACCAGCTTATTTCCATTATAAATAAGCCGCTTTCTAATAGGGTTTGATAGCGTTTACTTTGGCGTTTTGACGCGGTTTCGTTAAATAGTTATTGACTCGGTTTTCATCTATGCTGGCTCACACCTATTTTCCGTCGCTCAGCTACGACACACCGGGCACTGTGGACAAATGCTGTTATAGCAGCCATTCCAGGGCCTGAAGCCCCCTGAATACAACAAAAGTGACATTTTTGTGAACATGCTATGGACGATGCTTGCACCTGTCCAAGATTTGTTCACAACCATGTCACTTTCTCGTCATTATTCCACATGGAACAGCAGCTCTCTGCTCTCCTGTTCCCCATTTTCCAGATAGGCGGTGATCACCGCGATATAGGTGCCTGGTGCGCCGAGATCCTCGCCTGTCAACTTCCCTTCATTCTGGCCTGTCTCAGGTTCTTCCACCCGCAGCAGATTGCGTTCGAACATCAGGGTGTCTGGATCATATAAATCCACTTCCGCTAGAACCGCTTTTTCTGTAAGATAAAGGTGGTATTCAAACGCATTGTCTTCAAACATGCGTGGTTCCAGTTCGAATCCCATCACTTTCGGCTGATTTGCGTGCTCATTCACGAACAGGTAGGGCAGCTGGAATTGCTGGTCTTCCTCCCTCAAGGCAAGCCACCCTTGATGGACTCCTTCCTCCAGCTGCATGGTATTTACGTTCAGTTTCACCGGGAGTTCTGCGCTCTCTCCCGGGTCCACCTCCAATGCAGCGGGGAGGTCCCAGGTCAAACCCTTCTGTTTTTCCGGTATGTCGAAGGTGTAGGTCTTTGTACGATTGCTGTGATTTTCCACCTTCAGCACCTTTGTTACCGTGTCGCGATAGCCAGCCATCGTGCCGAAGGAGAGCATGGGATCATGGATGATCGTCTCTGCATCCACTGCTTCCGCTGGGCGGATTTCCCCCATCCCCTGAATCGTTGCATGCATTTCTGGCTGGCGGTCCTCCCCCAACGGCAATGCCGTGGTCATCAATGCGCCGAACAATTGCTCATTGCTCCAATCAGGATGTGCCTCTTTCAACAACGCAAGCGCACCGGCAACATGGGGAGCCGCCATGCTGGTCCCTTGCATTTGCTGGTACCCTCCAGGTACGGTGCTCACGATTTCCGTTCCAGGAGCGATGACATCCGGTTTGATATCCCAATTGATGGTCACCGGACCGCGGGAACTGAACTCCGCCACCGCTTTTTCCATCTCCATATAATTCGTCTCCAGACGCACCGGCCCGGCTGCCTGCAATTGTTCCTCCAGCCATAAACCAGCTTCACGCGGGATGACCGCAACCGGGATGGAAATCTGCTCATCGTCCATCCCGATCGATCCGTTCAGTGGGGCGTCTTCATTGTTATAGATGATAACCCCCGCCGCACCTGCTTCTTCTGCACGCTTGGCCATTTCATAAAAGGGGATCTTTTCGCGTTCAAATAGAGCAATCTTTCCGGTGAGGGCAGCATTGTCCCCACGTGTGACCTGATACGCCCTTTCCAACTGCCATGGGACCGATCCATGCATGGTGGAAAGGGGAATCGATGTATCTGAGGGGAAGTGGTAAAGAAATGGCTGCTTCCTCTCTGGACTCGCAGCCCCCACCCCCAGCGCCTTGGATGCAGTCGCCGGAGACCCCACCGTCCAGTCCCCGGGGCCATTATTCCCATTGGCAAGCACAACTGCCACTCCAAGCTCACTCGCACGGTTGACTGCCATGCTTGTCGGATAATCCGGTCCATTCACGGTATTGCCCAACGAGAGATTCATAATGTCGACCCCATCTTTTACCGCCTGTTCCATGGCTGCAATCACTTGGATGCTGGTCCCCGTGCCGCCCGGACCAAGTGCTCGGTAGGCATAAATCTCTGCTTCCGGTGCCACCCCCTGGAGTTCCCCGTTTGCTCCGATGATACCGGCAACATGGGTTCCATGCATAGTCGGCGGACCTTCGCCGGCCAACGTCTCCATTGGGTCATCATCCAAATCGACCAAGTCATAGCCCCCCTGGTAATTTGCCTGCAGGTCCGGATGGTTGTAGTCGATCCCCGTATCGACAACTCCCACCTTGACACCTTCACCGGTATAGGAAGTAGTATTCAGGGCAGATGGAAGGACCCCATCTTCCCCAGGCTCTGCCAGCACAGACGAATTCTGCATAGGAGCAGCTTCATAGGTTCTGACCTGATGGAGCGATGTAACGAATTCCAATTCATTCAATACTTCCAGTTTCTTAGGGCTTCCCCGTAATGCCAGTCCGCCGAATAACTGGTCATACACGGCAACCACTTCAATCATCGGATGATGTTTTTCCATATATTCCTTATGTTCGTCCGGGTCCCCTTCCACTTCCACGATCAAAGATTGGACATCCTTTTCCGCGGCAAGGATCACCGGGGAAAACAAGACAAGGGAAGCGAACAGTAGGAACATCCCTGCTGTACAGCGGCACATGGCAAGACTCCTTTTTCTGCTTAGCATTAGCCGACAGAGTGAAAATATACAACTCTTAGTAATGAAGGGATGAGATGGATGGACGCGCTTCTGGTGAGATGTTTGCTGTATTGCCGATAATGTCGCTATGCTGCCGATACCCCCGCTCTCCTGCTGATTTCCCGAGCGTGATGCTGATATCCATGCTATGCTGCCGATTTCCCGAGCGTGCTGCTGATATCCTCGCTCTCCTGCCGATTTCCCGAGCTGTCCTGCCGATATACCCGCCCTCCTGCCGATTTCCCGGGCGTGCTGCTGATTCCCCCGCTCTCCTGCTGATTTCCCGAGCGTGATGCTGATATCCTCGCCCTCCTGCCGATTTCCCATGTGTGCTAGTCAAGTCCTCATTGTTGTGTAAATTCTAGTTACAATTTTTCAACCACTTATTGATTATATGGAA